>DASTKD010000226.1:0-3293 GCA_035716135.1 Ktedonobacteraceae bacterium | reverse complement strand
GTCAATTCATCATTAGCGATGATATTCATGCCATCGTTCCTAACCATGCTCCATTGCCACACAACACCCCTATTCTACAGTTTTTGCCAGCAATACGCAAGTTTTTGCAGGTTGCTTTAGGATATAATGTATGGTAGCTGAGGCGTAGAAAGATTCCCTCTCAGTTTTAGAACAACAGTACATAGCATTGAAAAGGAGCGGAATGTAAACTATGGTGGATACACCAGCGACGGGACGAACTATTCATATTCACCGCCATCAGTGGCACCTGGCGTGGGATCACAGCATTCCACCGATTGCCACGATCCAGTCGGGCGAGACGGTGAGCTTTGATTTACTTGATGCGTCATGCGGCCAGATTGTGCATGATAGTACGGTTGAGGCCATTCGCACCCTGGACTTTTCACAGGTTGACCAGGTGAATGGCCCTATTTATGTCGAAGGCGCGGCTCCGGGTGATACGTTGGAGGTAGAGTTTCTTGATCTCCAGCCTGCCGATTGGGGTTGGACGGCCATTATTCCCGGCTTTGGTTTACTGGCCGACGAATTTCCAGAACCTGCCCTCAAGATCTGGCATCTCGATGGCGGCGCTGATGGCTGGGCTGAGTTTGCGCCGGGCATACGAGTACCTCTGGCTCCTTTTTGTGGTGAGGTTGGCCTCGCGCCGGGCAAGCCGGGCGCGCTCTCGACCATTCCACCGTACCGGCATGGCGGCAATATGGATACGAAGCATCTGACAAAGGGCGCGCGACTCTATCTACCGGTAGAGGCGGCGGGCGCGCTCTACTCGATGGGTGACGGACACGCCGCGCAGGGCGACGGCGAAGTATGCGGCACTGCCATCGAGACGCCTATGCGAGCAACGGTGCGTCTAACGGTGCGCAAAGATATACAGGTGGCGGAACCGCAATTCCTCACCGGAGGCCCGTTGGCGGCGCGTTCAAACACAGCGGCGTACTATGCCACGGACGGCATCGGGCCTGACCTGCTGGAGGCCGCGCGCAATGCCATACGCCACATGATCGACCACCTGCAACGCTCCTACGGCTTAACGCGCACCGACGCCTACATGCTATGCAGCATAATGGTCGATCTGAAGATTTGCGAGATCGTGGACGCGCCGCACTGGGTAATCAGCGCATTCCTGCCGCAGAGTATTTTTGCGAAGTAATGCGTGGATCAGGTCAGCAGCGGAGCCGCTCTGATAGCCTTGGTGAATGTTGATAACTGAATCGGGAATGACTCGAAACGCCGCCTGCGTCCTGTAGGGACAAGGGGTGGATGAGAGGGAGGGTGGGGGCCTTGTGCTTGTCCTCGTCGGGGAACGACCCCTCGGCATATCATGAACCGCCAACGGAATCGCGTTGCCACGAGGACAAGCACAAGGCCCCCGCATCCACCCCACTCCGCCCCTTGTCCCTACAGAAAGGGAACGATCTGTTCGTCTCATTAGCCGGTTTTGATCGATAATGTTCATTAGGACAGAAGTTGTCGCCACTGAAGAGAAGAACATGGCTAAAAAGAAAAGCGCGTCTAAGAAAGAATATAAAGTGGTGGTGGCCGGGCATATCTGTCTGGATGTATTTCCGGCATTGGCGGACAGCGTGGAGCTTTTCAGGCCGGGGCAGACGATGGAAGCCGGGCCGATGGTGTTTGCGACGGGTGGCCCGGTGTCGAATACCGGCCTGGCGCTGCATAAGCTGGATGTGCCGGTACGTTTGATGGGGAAAGTTGGCGATGATCTCTTCGGGCAGGCCATCCTGCAAATTCTCGCCGCGCGAAGTCCCGAACTGGCGGACGGCATGATTGTTGCGCCGGGCGAGGCCAGTTCCTATTCGATTATCCTCAGCACGCCTTCGGCTGATCGAATGCTGATTCACACGCCCGGCTGTAATGCGACCTTTGGCGTCGATGATGTGCGCTACGCTATGCTTGAGGGTGTGCAGCACTTCCACTTTGGCTATCCGCCGCTCATGGAGCGTATGTACGCGGCCAATGGCGCTGAACTGGCGGCCATATTCCAGCGCGTCCGGGCAATGGGCCTCACCACTTCGCTCGATCTGTGTATGCCCGATCCTGAAAGTGCCGCCGGTCGCGCGGACTGGCGTGCCATCTTGTCCGCGACGTTACCATACGTAGATGTGTTTTTGCCCGGTGCCGAAGAAATCCTGTTGATGCTGCACCGCCCGCTTTTTGAGCGTTTTGCCGCGTTGCCGGATACCGTCAGGCCTCTGCAACATATCACGCCATCCTTGGTATCGGAGATGGGGCAGCAGTTGCTCGATATGGGAGCAAAGATTGTGGCGCTCAAGCTTGGAGAACGCGGATTGTATTTGCGCACGGCTAACGCCAGCGTGCTTTCACAGATGGGTCGCAACCGGGTACATATGGCAGCGTGGGCCGATCGGGAGTTGTGGATGCCCTGTTTCGCGGTTGATGTGGTTGGCACGACGGGCGCGGGTGATGCCACTATTGCCGGTTTCCTGGCAGGATTTGTGCATGGCATGTCGCCCACATTGTCACTTAAAGCGGCCTGTGCCGTCGGGGCGTGCAGCGTAGAGGCGGTCGATGCCATCAGCGGCATCCGCAGTTGGCCTCAAACGGCGGGACGCCTGGCGAATGGCTGGCCTCAATTGCCGCTCGCGTTCGATGTTGCGCAGGCGGGATGGCATTGGGACGCGGAGGGTGGAGTGTGGGTCGGGCCGGGGGATAAAAAGGAGATATAACCATGCTTACCCAACAACAATTACTCGATGCTCAGTCCCGCGCTCGTAAGTACCTGGAGCGTGCCGGTATGGTGCTGACGCCGGACGAGAGCGAGCATATCGAGGTGGCTGATTTTGGGCTGGGCGAACTGGAGACGATGGGGCTGGAACTGGTGGTGTATGTCAATACCGAGCGGGTGTGCGCTAAGGAACTGGCGCTTTTTCCGCGCCAGACCTGCCCGGAACATCGTCACCCGCCCATAGGCGATACTCCTGGCAAAGAGGAGACTTTTCGTTGCCGGTGGGGCCTTGTCTATTTGTATACCGAAGGCGTGGCTACCAGTAATCCAGCCGCGCGGCTTCCCAGAGGGCGCGAGCATACGTACACTGTCTGGCATGAGGTTGTGCTGCATCCCGGTCAGCAATATACTATCGCGCCCGACACACTGCACTGGTTCCAGGCGGGCGATGATGGCGCGGTCGTCTCGGAGTTTTCCACGCGCAGCCGCGATGAGTTCGATGTATTCACTGATGCGGACATTCGCAGGGAAACGATTATTGAGTAGCGGCACCCCATTATAGGTGTCC
>DASTKD010000225.1:0-5550 GCA_035716135.1 Ktedonobacteraceae bacterium | reverse complement strand
ACCGGCGAAATAGATACCAGTGTGGGCGTCACCGTCGCTACCACCATGCTGGACATGGATATGGGAACCGATAGCATCAGCCTTACACCAGACGGCAAAGGGCATTTCAGTGGCACAGGCGACCTGTCTATGGCGGGTCACTGGCAAATAAGCATTCAGATTCGCACAGCAGATCACACGCTGCATGAGGCAAACGCTGACATCGTGACGCCATTTTAATGCTCCATAATGCGTTATCTATGGTAATATAAGAGTGCTTTTTATAGCTGATGAATACATCCTCGTTCTGATGAATCGCACCGACCAGGAGCGATCACCGGTTGTCACCCTGAGCGAAGCGAAGGGTCTGGTTCGCTGGACAAAGAGATGCTTCGTTGCGCTCAGCATGACAGGGCGGCGAGTGGATGCACTTGATAGATATATACGGGGTGAAAATGATGAAATATTTTAAATTGGTCTTGATTGTGGCCGCAATCGCGCTTTTGCTGGCCGGGTGTAATGGGAACAGTGGCGGGGGCGAGCAAAGCACTCCTGAGGCTACACAGGGAGCAGTGAATGGTTTTGGCGTATCCTCAAACCACGTCCATTCGCTGGTGGTACTCTCCTCGCAAGTTCTCCTGATGGCGACGCACTACGGCATCTACCGGTCGCAGGATAATGGCACAAGCTGGCAACTGGTCGCGGGAGGTCCCAACCAGTTGATGTCAGACCTGATGGAATACGGAATGACAGCCAGCCCACTCAATCCACAACGCCTTTTTGTGCTTGCGCGCCCATCAGTCGTTCCAACGAAGGGAACTCCGGGCGTCTATACCAGCGCGGATGGAGGACTTACCTGGAAACTCTCCATAGCCGACTCAACCATTAGCTCTACCTACCCGTATACAGCGACGGCGGGCAACGATACGCCTGATGAAGTCTATATCTACCAGAGCGAACTGGGCAATCTGGGATTGAAGCGCAGCCTGGACGATGGGCAGCACTTCTCGACTGCTGGCACGTTACCGTTTGGCAGCATTTTCGGCATTCTCGCCTTACCCGGCGAACCCGGACACCTGATCGTATATGGCAGCCAGGGTATAGCAAGAACTGCCGATGGTGGCATCCACTGGCAAGTCATCGCGGGCATTACCGGAGGCGTTCAGGATATGACCATAGCGGCCCCACATCAGCCGATTTATGCCGCCGGCGATGCTGGCATCTACACCTCAACCGACGATGGCAAAACCTTCAAACTGGTCTATGACCAGCACCCCTACTACTCGCTGACGGTTCCTCCACAAAACCCAAAGATTCTTTATGGCGAGACCGGCACCAGTCTCTATCGCAGCAGCGACGGCGGGAATAGCTGGACAGCGTTGCCCCATTTGAGTGGCGGCACGTACTCGGCGCTGGCAGTCGTACCAGACAACCCATCCGAAATCTACGCCTCCCTCTCCTATCCAACCGCCATGTACCGGCTCAATGCGTCCGGCACCGGATGGACTTCGCTAACGCCACCAGCATAAGAGAGATGAGATGCAATAAATTAGCAAGGACGCGATAATGAAAATGAAAAATATATTCGAGGAGATTCGTAGGGGCGGGGGTGGCGGATGGGCGGGGCGGGGAAGCTTGCGTCGCCCTGGATGGGATTTCGCAATGCCGACGGAGGGCGACGCAAGCGTCCCCACCCCACATCCATTCCGCCCCCGCCCCTACAATGATTACGGTGGTATACGTCGCGGGGGGATTTTATGGTCAATTATCATAAGCAGCGGGATTTTGCTCATATACCTGCTCTTTCCAGGAGCGGGAGCGGCGCGGGCGGATGGGGGTGCGCCAAACCTGGCGTATATTTCGGGTTCGAGTAAAGGTATCAGCGTGGTTGATATTTCGCAGAAAGCGGTGACAAATTCGTTCGCGCTGACGGGCGACCCGCACACTATTTATCTGAGCCTGGATGGGCGCTTCCTGTATGTCACGCAGCCATCGCTTAATCGTGTCACGGCGCTGGCGGCCAGAACCGGACAGGTATTTTGCACAGTCAACGTTCCCGGTCAACCTTCACTGCTGGCTTTTGATCCCGGTACCAACCTGCTCTATGCGGCGGGCAACGCGGCTTCCAGTGTCACAGAATTTGATCCCTCTAATTGTGCCATCAAGAAAACCATCAAGACGAGCGGACCTGTTTATGGGATGGCGGTAGCCAACATCGGCACCGGAGCCAACGGCAATCAACTGTGGATCTCCGTTCCCGACGGGCTACAGGTCTTCGATAACCGGGGGCTGGCCGCCTCGATTCCTATCGCGGGCGGAGCGCAATATGTCAGCATTCCCCCCGGCGTGATGGTGTATGTCACCACCAGAAGCGGCAAACTCTACCCGGTCAATCTCAGCACTCAGCAGGTATTGCCCCCCATCTTGAGCGGCGGGCAGTTCGGGCCGATGGACTACGACGCGCTCACCGACGATATATACGTGCCAGATATGCTCAACAAGCAGGTGGATGTGCTGGCTCCCATCGTCTCGCCAACGCCGCCCCTGCCAACTGAACCCGCGCACGTTATCAAGCTGGGCGTCGCGCCCCAATCCATCGCCATCACCAGCGATGGGCAATTCGGCTTTATCGCCCTGGCCGGAGGCAATGTCGCCATGCTCGATGTACCCGGCAAAACGGTTTTCGATACCGTTTTTGTGGGCGGCAACCCGCACTTCATCATCACCGGATTGTATCCCCCTTTGTTGGGTAACACACCCTCAGATGTTTCATTCTGGGGAACGGTGGTCAATATCGTGGCCTACGTGCTGATCTTTGTGCTGCTGATCGTACCCGCCGTCTTTTTCCTGAGAAGGGCGCGCGTGAAGTCTGCAAAAAAAGAGGGGGGCGAATGATCTCGCCCCCCTGTGCTATTGCTGCTGCCGCGTCGTAATTGCCAGAATCTCCGGCGCTGTTTCCACGATACGCGGAGCCACCATGCGGGTCACGATCTGGTGGAACGCGATGCCGTAGATGAGCGAGACGGGAATGGTGATACCCCATATCCATTCGGCATTAAAGATGTAGGGCAGGAAAACCGCCGCCCCTACCGGCGCAACCAGTAGGATTGTGACCACCAGCATCGCCAGCGACATTACCGCACGCAGGCAGCCGGATTGCGAGGTGGTGCCGGTGGCGCGAAAGCCGCGTTGCATCTGCCGCACGTATTGCGGGAAGAAGACCGAGGTGAAGTTGCCGCAGCCCAGCGTGACGCCCATGCCCGCCAGACCTAAGACGGCCACCGGTATCACCAGTGTCCACGCCTTCGAGAAGTACGCGCCAAAGCCGATCAGTATCGTCAGCTCCACCAGGCCGAAGAGGAACACTACAAGGTTCTTCCCCAATAAGAGGCGCTTTGGCTCTATGGGAAAGAGGAAGGTGGTCGTGAGGCTTTCACGTTCCAGGCCCAGCGTGTTGAGGGAAAGAGTAGCCAGGTAGAGCAAGACTACAAAGGGCGCGATATACAGGATGTAGTTAGCGCCTGTACCGAAACGCCTTGAGTTTTGATTGAGGAGCGGCCCGATGATGAAGATGCCGAGGTAGATCACCGACTGGAACAACATGGCTTTTAACTGGGGGTCGCGCCAGAAGTATTTCAACTCTTTGGTGACGATAGCTCTAAGCTGCGGCGAAATCAGCCTGTTCAACATGCCAGCATCCCGGTATACTGGCGCAGCGCTTACGCTGACACGGGCCGCTGCTTGCTGTTTGCGCTGGTTGTGGGCGCGGGCGGAGCCGCCGCTTTCGGACGCGCTCAGGCTGCGCTCAAGCACCAGTTGCCACAGGTACAGGAAGACGATGCTGAGCGCAAGGAGCAATCCCAGCGCGGCAAAACTCAGACCCCAGTTACCCAGCACGGCCTGTTTGATGGCGGTCGCAGCATAGCCGGAGGGCAGCCATTGCAGGAAAGGCGAATAGCTGCCCGCTTGCAGGTTTTCGTAGAGATGCAGGATACGCGAGCCACCCAGCGCGATCTGTTGCGCCAGGTAACACGAGGCGGTGAAAACGGCGATGAGGATGATGCTGAGGTCGCGGAAACGCCTGCTTTGCAGCGTGCGCATCAAAAGCGCCAGCACAAGCTGGCTGACGGCCACAAGCTGCACATAAAACACGAGCATCGCCAGCAACGACAGGAGAGCTACCGGCAACGAGACGCCCCAGCCAACGACAACCGCGCCCAGCAGGATCAGCAGCCCAATAGTGGGAATGTCCAGCAGTGTAGAGAAGAGCAGGCTTATCATCATCTCGGCGCGTGTCAGGGGGAACAATTGCAGCTTGGAGAGGTCCAGCCCTTCGTTACTGGCAAACTCCATCAGAGGCAAGACGATCCATATTAGCAGCAGGCCAGTCAATATCAGGTACAACACTTCAAAATTGGCGGGTGGTGCCAGGAACCGATAGGCGGCGAAGGAACCGAAAGCGGCCCAGCCAGCGCCGACCAGCACAAACAGCAGGAATATAATGTAACCGATCAGGCTGCCACGATTGCGCCGGAATCCGCGCGTCAATATTCTCCAACGCAGCCAGAAAAGCCAGCGTAATTTATCACCATGCACGATCATATTTCAGGCCTCCTTATTCCAGCCAGGACAGGTTGTGGCTTTCGTCGCGCGCGCCAATGACATTGAGGAAAATGTCTTCCAGGGTGGCGTCTTTATCGCCGCTGGCCCCGCTGGCCCTGTCGCGCAAATCCTGAATGGTGCCTTCGGCTACCAGCACTCCCTGATTGATGATGCCGACGCGCGTACAGAGACGCTCGACCACTTCCATGATGTGCGATGAGAAGAAAATGGTGGTGCCATGCCGGGTTAAATCGCGCAGAATGTCGCGCATAGCACGCGAACTGACGGGATCGATACCCTCAAATGGCTCGTCGAGGAATAGCACCTCTGGACGATGGATCAGAGCAGCCGCCAGAGCGATCTTCTTGCGCATACCGACCGAATAATCGATAATCAGCTTCTCGGCATCGTCGGTGAGGGTGAGAACATGCAATAATTCCTCGGTGCGCCGCCGTATATCGGCCTCCGGCACACCATACATACGACCCGCGAATTTGACAAACTCGCGGCCCGTCAAACGCTCGTACAGGTTAAGGTATTCGGGCAAGACGCCCATCAGAGAACGGGCGCGCAACGGCTCGTGCCAGACATCCACGCCACCGACGTAGACGCTGCCCGATGTGGGGCGCAAAAGCCCGACCATCATTTTGATGGTGGTGGACTTACCCGCGCCGTTGGGGCCAAGAAAACCGAAAAACTCGCCGCGCTGCACCGTCAAATTGAGATAGTTTACCGCCGCCTTCTGACCGAAGACGCGCAACAAATCATGCGTCACGATGGCAGGTCTGACCTGCGCGTCCTGCGTTTGTGTGGAGGAAGGCTGCTGCATAAGATTAGATGCCGAAGATTGAAATGGATTTTCATGTTGCATTGACATGTATTACGTTTCCTCTCTTCTTGACTTCTCACTGCCTGCGGCAGTTCGCAAGAGTGGTAGGAAGTGGATATGGGCAGGGCTGCCAACGGCAG
>DASTKD010000224.1:0-5269 GCA_035716135.1 Ktedonobacteraceae bacterium | reverse complement strand
GTCCTGCGCGGCCCCGCGCGCCAGGACATTGCGACGTACCCCGTGAAGGTGGTGGATGATGCGGTTTTTGTGAGCTTGCCGGATGAATAGGCACCACTTCAACGAAAGGATCGGAATGATCCGTAGGGGCGGGGGTGGTGTTGGGATGGGTGGGGACGCCTGGCGTCGCCCGCGTCTTTCACATATGCCAACAAATCGCCTCTCTCCCCGACATATTTAGAGGTCCCAGGAAAAAGAGGTGTCCAGGAGGCGGGAAGGCGACCGCAAGGGTCGCCTCTACTATGAACAGGCCGGGGGAGCCGTTTCGTGTCTTAGTAGAGGCGACCGCAAGGGTCGCCTTCCCGCCCACCAAATGTGTCGGGGATAGAACAACGAATCGCGCCAGCAACAGGTTACGGCGGGCGACGCCAGGCGTCCCCTCTCATCCCAACACCACCCCCACCCCTACAGAATCAATATGTCGCTGTTTCGCGCAATGGCGAGGCCACGTCGTTGCGCATGAGATGGAGGAGCCAGGGCGACCGCAAGGGTCGCCCCTACCATACTACGTTTCTCGCAACGGCGATGCCACATCGGTGCGCATGAGATCAACCAGTCGCTTACTGACGGCTACGTCGCTACTGTCGGCGGTATCCAGAATGTGTTGTAATTCTTCTTTGCTGAGGTCGCGTGACGGGTCCCAGCCGTAGCGTTTGAGGTCTACACGGCCTTCGGGTGTGAAGACGATGCCCTCTTCCTCCAGCATTTTGCGCATCCCGCCGGGTGTGGTGAAGGCCCAGTTGCCCGATAGCTCGCCCTTGCTATTGATGACGCGCTGGGCTGGCACGCCCTGGGGCGATTCGTTCATAATCCAGCCGACCATGCGCGCGCCACGCGGATAGCCAACCGCTTTCGCCAGCCAGCCATATGTTGTGACACGCCCGGAGGGACACGCCCGCACTAAAGCGTAGACATGAGCCGCGAGTGTGGCAGCCTGCCCAGAAGTAGGAGATGGTTCATTAGACATTGCATTTACCTCATCTATATTTTAGAGAAAACGAAGACACAATTATTTACAATTCTGTACCACGTCTCACGCCGAAAGTCAACAACCTCTTGACCTTTGTTCTAAAAACTTCTACAATGGGCGACAAAACAGAGCAATAGATTGAGGAGACAGCTTTTCATGCTCGGTAAATCGCATTTACTGGTTGGCTTAACTGCCGGTGTTGTATTGGATAGTTTTGTGCATCTTTCTGGTCCCCCGCTCACTATGTCAGGCGCGGTGCCGCTCAGCCTGGTTATTAATAAGGCTATCTTTTATTTTATGGTGGGGTTTGGCGCGCTGCTGCCCGATATTGATAATGCGCGTAGTACTATGGGGCGCAAGCTGGGCTGGATCAGCAAAGAAATCCAGCATGTCGCGGGGCATCGCACCCTTTTTCATAGCATACTCGGGCTGTTTCTGGGATCATTTTTGGCGATTGGACTGGAGCGACTGGTAGAATACCTGCTGGGACAGCGTGGCTTCGTGTTTCCGGCGCAGTTTATCGGCACGACGCACCTGGTCTTTTTCGCCGTCCTGTTCGGCTGCGTCATGCATATTGCCGCCGATGGCCTGACCGAAGGTGGTGTGCCGCTCATGTGGCCCCAACATCGCCGCTATGGTTTCCCACCCAATCCGCACATGCGTTTCCGCACAGGTGACTGGCCGGAGTTTGTAATCGTCTACTTATTTATGCTACTGGTGGGGATTGGCATTTACATGTCTTATATCAGGATTTAACGTGAAACGCTTTGATGCGCGCGCCCGGCTATGGCTGGCCTGGATATTTCTGGCAATCGTCACGATTGTGGATAGCCTGGAGATGAGTCACCAGGCTATCCTTCGCTATGATACTTTCAAGGCCACCGCCTTTGATCTGGGCAATATGGACCAGGTACTCTGGAATACGCTGCATGGCCGTCTCTTCCAGTTCACTAACCAGGCTATTGACTGGTACGGGCCACCCACCAGGCTTGCCATTCATTTCGAGCCGATCATCCTGCCGCTTTCCCTGCTGTATAGCTTTGGCGCGGACCCGCGTATTTTGCTGGTTTTCCAGACGCTGGCGCTGGCGGCGGGTTCGCTGCCCGTCTTCCTGCTCACGCGCAAGATCATCCCACAATGGCCTCTACTAGCCGCGCTGATGGCGACCGCTTATCTGCTTGCTCCCTCGCTGATTGGATTGAACATCTTTGATTTTCACCCCATCGCCCTGGCGACGCCCCTGCTGCTGTATGCCCTGCTCGCGCTCGAATATAAGCGCTACGTCTGGTTTCTGATCGCCTGCATCCTCGCCGCCTGTACTAAAGAGGATGTGCCGTTGGCTATCGCCATGCTTGGCATACTGGTTATCTGGAAATACAAACTACCGCGTCTCGGCCTGGCCTTGCTGATTGGCGGCGCATTGTGGAGTTTGATCGCCTTCAAAGTCATCATCCCCCATTTCTATCCGGGGGTGCAGGCCAACAACTTCTGGTATCGTTACGAAGAACTGGGCAGTTCTCCCGGCGCGGCCATTCTCAATCTCTTTGTGCGCCCCTGGGTTTTCTTTAGCCTGTTCTTTACGCTTGACCGCCTGTACTACCTGCTCAGCTTTGTGCGCGGCGTGGGCTTCTTCCCCTTGCTTGCTCCCGAATGGCTCCTGCCGACGCTGCCCAGCCTGGCCGTCAACTTGCTCTCGACAGATCCATTGCTCTACAGCGGGGTGTACCATTATAACGCTGCTATTATCCCATTCCTCATGATCGCCGCTATTTATGGCACTCAGCGCTTCCTGGCTATCTGGCAAGGATGGCAACACGAAACGCCCGTAGGGACGCGATTTATCGCGTCCTCTCTCCCAATCGCGTCCTCTTCCCTCACCGCGTCCTCTTTACTAGATTTCGGTAAACGCATCGGCTCACCCGTTAAAGCGCGTCTTATCCGGCTAACGCTGCCCAATTGGCGACAGGAGCAATGGCAGCGTTTTAGCAAGCGGATGCAACCATTAGCGCGTTCGACCTCGCCTGGTCGCCTGCACTGGACAGTCTTTGCCTGGATTACGCTCATGCTGGGACTCAACCTGGTATTGATGATCGGGCCGCTCGCCTCATTCTGGGCGGATCATGAGCCGGGAAGCCGGGAACAACATATCGAGCAAGTGCTGGCGATGATCCCGCCCGACGCCTCGGTCTCCGCCAGTGATGACCTCAACCCTCATCTGAGCGAACGCCGCTTCGTGACCGTCTTCCCTACTATATGTCTGGACTCACGCTGCAATCAGATGGTGCAGTATGTAGTTGTGGACCTGAATAATCTGACACTGGCTAATCGGGCCGAAGCGTCAAGCAAATTGAACAGTCTACAGAGGCAATTTCGCACGCTTGCTCAGGCCGAAGGCATAGTTCTGCTTGTTCGCCGTAGCACTTAACGAGTAGTTCATGTTATAATCGTGGCAGAGAGGATTTATACCGGTGACAGGATAGGAGCGACCGTCGCGGTCGTCCGCCCGGTCAACTTCATGGAGGAGCGTGCATGTATTATAACAATCCCTTTCCTGATGAGTCTTCAGGTGTCCAGCCAACCGAAGCCTACCCTCCTATGGAAGCGCTGCAGCCCAGGCCGCAGCCGCAGTATCAGCAGCCAGCGTATGCTATCCCGACGATGCCTCAGACGGTACCGCAGCCTGTAACTGATACCCCACCGATGTTAGAATCTGCCGAGAGTGGTCAGGGGGAACGCCAGAAGAAGGCGCTGACGGTACGGTTTGCCATTGGAAAATTTAACGACTACCTGCTCTGGTTCCTGATGGTACTGGAGACAATGCTGGCGATCCGCTTCCTCTTGAAGTTGATTGGAGCCGACCCCAACAACCCGTTCGCGGGCTTTATGTACGCTTTGACCGCGATTCCGCTCTTACCATTCCAGGACATCGTGAGATCGCCTTCGATTCACCCGCCCAACCAGGCGTTCGAGTTTTCAACGCTGATCGCCATTGTCATCTACTGGCTGATTTTCTACGCACTGCGGCGTTTCATTCGCCTGCTTGTTTCCAGCCCGGAGGACCCGGTCGAGTAGCCGTATCGCATGAAGAAAGCCAGAGCGGTGGGATATGTCATCCTGAGCGCAGCGAAGGATCTGCAAGTGGCCCGACGAGAGATCCTTCGCTGCGCTCAGGATGACAAACAAAGCGAAGGATGACAATGGGCAAGCGGCGCGTTTCAAACAATCTCCTGATAGAAGGCCGTTGCTCTGCCCCCGCC
Source organism: Ktedonobacteraceae bacterium (assembly GCA_035716135.1). Taxonomy (GTDB): domain Bacteria; phylum Chloroflexota; class Ktedonobacteria; order Ktedonobacterales; family Ktedonobacteraceae; genus CF-113. The sequence goes on along the minus strand of DASTKD010000224.1, from coordinate 1,003 downwards.
CTGGCTCATTTGACAGTGTCCCGATTGAGGGTAGTATGAAGCGACTCAACGCAGTGCTTGTCGCAGTGAGCAAAGCAATCATCGCGGGCGCGTTCTGGGTGGCTACTCGATTAAGCAATAGCGTCAAAGTATCAGGTGTACAGCACGATAGGGGGACTTCGCGCACGTACCTGGCGATGTCGCATAAACGCGACCTTGACCCTATGCTGCTGCTTCCCACCATCCTTTTTCATCGCGGCTGGCGAGCGCTCGCCGGCAACGTGCATTTCTTCCTGCGCGGCGATGCTTTTTCGCCTGGCTACCTGGCACGTATGGTTATGCGCCCGCGCTGGCTTTCATACCTGCTGCGCTGGCTGACGATCGGCCCCGTCCTGCGCTGGCTAGGCACATACCCGGCAGATGCTTTGCTACTACAGCTGGAGGAATGGACACGCAAGGCTATACAGGTCGAGGGTGTTGGCGGCGATACGCGGGCGGGCGATATTCTCTCATCGTCCGTCATTGAAGAGGTGGCACAGGCTACACACGAAAGCCATGAGCATGTTGCATCCGAATCCCTGGCGCGTTTACTCACCTGGAAATATCACCATGCTCTGCAACATGTCTATGGCGCTGAAATAGTGTCCGCGCGGGTGAGACGCGCGGTTCAGCAGCGAGCAGTAGCGCGTATCAAGAAATACCTGGGCGAAATTGATGCCTGGTTATGGAGTGGCGGCTCGCTCTACGCCTCAGCCGAGGGTCAACTATCTCCGCTTGGCCTGCTCAGTCCCATCAGTTCGGGATTTCATCGCTTGATGCGCACAGCGCCGCCCGAAACAAGCGTTGTGCCAATTTTTCTCATCTACGATTTCATGACCACACAGCGCTTTCGCATCTTTATCGATTTTGCCCCAACCATTGAACGCGCCCCAATGCTGCCACCCGCCGAGCTTGACGCCCTGTTACGCGCGCGCTGGTTAGAGGTTGCAACCTTCACCTGCACGCAGCTTGGCAGCGGCTTTCT
>DASTKD010000223.1:0-13599 GCA_035716135.1 Ktedonobacteraceae bacterium | reverse complement strand
GGCATGGAGTCGCGCAGCGTCTGCTCGAGGCTGGCATTTCGCATGATAAGCTCAATCACATCGTGTTATCACATTTTCATCCCGACCATGTCTCCGATCTCATCCCTTTGTTGCAGGCGGGGGCGTGGTCGCGCCGCGATGCGCGTTCGAGCGATTTGCATATTTATGGGCCGCGCGGCGTTCAGCAACTCATCGAAGGACTGATGAGTCTCTTCAAGGCGTCCAGCTTTACGCAACCATCGTATGCGGTGCGCGTGCATGAGATCACGGAAGGGCAATTCGAGATAGGAACACAGCGCTTCGAGTTCATCAGCCTGCCTCCGGCGGGAAATCATGGGCTGCGCTTTATGTGGCACGGCAAACGCTACGCCATTACGGGCGATTCGCATTTTCACGCGCAGGAAATCGACTTTCTCAACGAAGTTGATCTTGCCATTATCGACGCGGGACATCCTGAAGACGAACAGATCGTGCTGCTTGCCGCGAAGTCCCAGGCGCGCGTTATCGTCTGTTCGCACCTGTACCGCGAACTTGACGCGCAGCGCCTGCAAGCGCGAGCAACGGACTGGGGATATACGGGAACGATACTGGTGGGGCGCGATCTGATGTCGTTTGTGATTTAGCGTTTTTCCCACACCTGGATGGTACGGTCAACGCTGGCGGAGGCCAGCAACTTGCCATCGGGCGACCACGCGATAGCGGTGATGTAGCCGCTATGCCCGTGATAGGTATAGATGCCCTGGCGCGTCATGCCGTCCCAGATGTGCGCCATTTTGTCATTGCCCCCGGCGGCGATATAGCGGCTATCGGGCGACCAGGCGATAGTATTAAAACTGGCACCATTGTTGCGATAAATAAAGAATTTCTTGCTCGCCTGGGCATCCCAGACCTGCAAGGTTTTATCGGCGCTGACGGAAGCGAGTCGCTGTCCGTTGGGCGACCAGGCGACCGCGTAGACCTTCGCGGAATGGCCGCGATAGCTTGACTCGCTATGTGTGAGCAGGAACTTGCTAAAGAAGGTGCTTTTGGGCCTGGCGGGCATCCACACCTGCACCGTTTTGTCATCGCCACCAGAGGCGATATGCCTGCCGTCGGGCGACCATACAATGGTCTGCACCCTGCCGGAATGCCCGCGATGCGTATGGAGAAGCGTTCCGCTATTCACGTCCCAGACCTGCACGCTTTTATCATCGCCGCCCGATGCTATGCGCGTGCCATCGGGCGACCATGCCAGGGCCATGACGGACAGGGCATGACCGCGATAGGTGAAAATAGGGCTGCCGGTGACGGCATCCCATATCTGCACGGTTTTATCGCTGCCAGCCGAGGCGATACGCTTGCCGTCGGGCGACCAGGCAGCCGCCTGTACACGGTCCCAGTGGCTGCGATAGATGATCTCGCTAAAGCCATGCGTGGTACTCCAGATGCGCACGCTCTTGTCATAGCTGGATGAAACGATATGCGTTCCAGCAGGCGACCAGGCAACCGCTGTGATACGACTGCTATGCCCGTTACAGGAGAAGCGCATATTGCCCGGAGCAGGCGGTGACGCTTTGAAGCCGGCCCCGGCTGCTTTACGCTGGACGGTAGGGGTAGGGGGCAGAGATGCTGGTGGCTGGTATCCCTGCGGCAGACTGGTGGGCAAGGGGTTCGTTTTGCCAATCAAAATTTGGGTTGACATGCCCTGCAATTCCTGGCGAATGATGGCAACACTGGCCGGGCGTTTGCTGGCGTCCATATCGAGCATTTGCGTCACCAGTTGTTGCAAGCGGGCCAGGAAAGGCAGGCCGCGCAGTTGCAGTGGCGCGAACTGGAAGGGCATTTCAGAGGGATCAAGACCCGACAAAAGCTGGTGCAGCGTGGCTCCCAGCGCGTAAATATCGACGCGCGGCGTGCTTTGCGCCTTGCCATACTGTTCGGGCGCGGCATAGCCGGTAGAGCCGAGCGCGGCGGTATCTTTGGATTGGCCGGGCTTGAAGTGACGCGCAATACCAAAATCGATCAGGTAGATATGCCCGTTGGCGGCCAGCATGACATTGCCAGGTTTGAGATCGCGGAAGACGATGGGCGGCTGGCGCATATGCAGGTATTCGAGTACGCCGCAAAGCTGGATAGCGATTTCCAGCGTCTTATCGACGGGCAACTTATTGTCCGGCAATTTTTGCAGGTGGTCTTCCAGTGTCTCGCCCTCGATGAAGTCCATCACAAGATACGAGCGCCCCATATCGGCGAATTGCTCGTAGATGCGCGGCAAATTGGGATGCGTCAGGCTGGCAAGCAGCAGAGCCTCGCGCTTGAAGGCATCGGTCGCCTGCACCATCTCCTGCGGCGTCAGGCCAGCCTGGCTCATCTCCTTGATCGCCACCAACCGGTTCCCAAACTGCATATCCGCCGCCTTATAAACCGCGCCGAAACCGCCCTTGCCCACCTGTTGCAAGATGCGATAACGCTGCTTGAGCAGGTGATTATAGATAAGCAGCCCGGTAGTGTTCTGGCCGACCTGCCCGCCCTGCTTTTGCAACGGCTGGCCGCAGGCATAGCAATACAGGGCATTGGCGCGATTGGCCGCGCCACAGCTATCACAGTAAAGCGGAGAAGTTATCATGAACACCCTTTGCCAGGGCTGCGCAAGCCGCCGCCCATATCCTGAACGAGACGCCCGCATGGTAGCACAGGTTAGAACAAGTGTCAAGATTTAGCGCGACGGGGATTTATATCCTTTGGAGTGGTTTGTAGCCCTCTTCCCGATACTTTGGATGTGAAAGGCGACCGCAAGGGTCGCCTGGCTGTACATGGATTTGATCCAAGTGATACCTTCCCGATACTTTGGGTGTGAAAGGCGACCGCAAGGGTCGCCTCTACTATGACAACGATGCGGCTTCCCAGGCCGTTCTTAGTAGAGGCGACCCTTGCGGTCGCCTTCGGGCTTCTCAGTTTGCTGGTTTTTCCCAGACAAGGCAAAAAGTGTCGAGGAGAGAAGATAGGTGGATGAGACCCCTTTCATCAAGCATAATGCTATAATTAGACTCTGTCATCTGTGGTGGCTCGCTGTTTTTTTAGGATGGTATGAAATGCAATCCGTAATACAAGGTATATCGTTGCTCACCTGCCCTCATTGCCAGATAGAATTGAGGCAGACAGGCACAGCACTCACATGTACTAATGGGCATACCTTCGACATGGCGCGAGAGGGATATGTCAACCTGCTGCTGCAAAAGCGCACAGGCGACGCGAAAGAGATGTTGCGGGCGCGGCGGAGTTTTCTTGAAGGCGGATTGTATGCGCCGTTGTCTGATGCTGTAAATGAACTCGTTCGCACGCATTTACAAGACGTGCCAGAGCCTCTGCATATTCTTGATGCTGGCTGTGGCGAGGGATATTACCTGGATCGTTTGCGGAATGCGCTGGCTCCCCGGCAAAATGGCTGCTACACTGGCATGGATGTCTCGAAAGAGGCCATCAGGATGGCCGCTAAGCGTTACAGGCAACTTCTATTTGTCGTTGCTGATGTGAAGCAGCGACTGGTGCTGGCAGATCAGACGATTCACGCCATATTGAATATCTTCGCTCCGCGCAATGCGAGCGAGTTTGCGCGTGTCTCCAGCGCGGGCGGCATCTTGATTGTCGTCATTCCTGGCCCTGAACATCTTTTGCGCCTGCGTAGCACACTTGGACTGCTGGGCATGGAGGAGCAGAAGCAGCAACGGGTCGAAGAGCAATTCGCCGGGCATTTTGAGCTTGTGAAGACCTGCGCTATCGCTTATTCGATGCATCTGAACAGAGAAGCAATTGAGCAAGTGGTGATGATGACGCCCAATTACTGGCATATGACGGACGAGATACGCCAGGCTATGCAGGGGATGGAAGAGATCGAGACTGAAGTAGATTTTACCGTAATGGTGTTCCGGCGCAAATAATTTACAGAGTATTGTCATTCCCATCAGGGTCTCCTGATGAACATTACCAATCAAAGTCGGCAATGTCATTCTGAGCGCAGCGAAGAATCTCGGCGTGGCGAGGGAGATTCTTCGCTGCGCTCAGAATGACAAGTGATTACCGATTTCAGTTGGTAATATTCATCAGGGGACCCTCCCATTATTAGCATTTGCGCCGTATGTCTCTCACTAAAAGCTGAGACATACAGCGCAAGCGCTAACTGAAAAGTCGCAAACAGCGAACTGCTTTTACCCTCCAGCCGCGAGATTTTCGTTCATGGGGCGGCGCGCGGGCCGTTTCATTTCGGTGGTGACATCGGGTTCGCTGGTCTGCTGCGCCTCGGCGGTTTTCAATGCCTGGGCGCGCTGGTAGAGGTTGTTTGCCGCGCGTGCTGAGTCCCAGTTGAATTGCTGGCTGATCTCAGGATGGCTGGCAATCGCGTTGAAGCGAGCGGCAAGGTCAAGGATTACGGTGGTGTCGGTGACACGTCCCTCGCGCACAGAATTATACATATCGATCATGGCATCGAAAACATCCGGTTTGGGTGGGGGCAATGAGACCGGAGGTAAAGGCGCGGGCGCGGCGGTAGGCGCAGCTACTGGATACGAAGCAGCGGGTCGCGGGGCCTGACTCGCGCCACGCGCCACACCCGTATCCACCGGCGCGGCTTCCGCCGGTCGGCTCTGCATTCCTGGCGGCGGGCTGCTGACAGGGGCCAGGTGCGGGATCACGGTAATATCTTGAATATGCACGAGGTTGACCAGAATGCCGCGCATCGCCATTTGATCTTGCAGGCGTCTCTTTAGCATCACGTTAAAACGGTCCCAGCGCGTCATGGTGGTGGCGTCGATAAAGGGGTCAACCTCTATGCCAGCCGCCCGGTCATTGACATGGTGGGACCAGGCCACAAAATCGGACGGGGAGAGTTCCTTCACCATACTTTTCATAGTGCCAATAAAATGTTGATGCAGGGTCTCCTCCCAGTTTTTCATGTTGAGGATCGCCATATGGGCATCCTCTGGCACAAGCTGGTAGGTGAGAGTTGCCACAATTTCTACATCCTGGTCACGCGAGATATTGACTCGCACAGCCGGGCTGGTCCACGTCGTCTCCTGTGTATTCAGGCGACCCTGAATTTTCTCCCAGGGGAGAATAAAATTGAGGCCGGGGAACAGGGTGCGCTGGTAGCTACTGAAGGAGAAGACCAGGTCGGCGTGTCCTTCTGGCACCTGTCGAATTGCGCGCCCGCCCAGGATAAAGCCAATCACCAGCAGAACGATGAATAAGAGCAACGCTCCACCCAGACCGAAAATGGCGAATGCTCCCACCAGCAGAAACGCGACATAACCCAGGACAGTATACAGCGTCCAGAGGCTGTCGTTGGAACCGGCATAATAGAGAAAGGTACCCTGAATAACGACGAGAGCTAACAACACAAGCGCCAGGATCACCACAGGAATATGCGGGGAGCTTTTCAGGTCGGAGGGCAATGTGAACAAAAAGATCAGCAGGGCAAATGGTAGCGGCACCAGCACAGGGGAAAGCTGGCGCGCCAACTGGAACAACGAGTCTCGACTGAATAAAGGCGGCTTCACCCACTCCTCCTCATCAACCAGCGCGCTGGTATCAACAGGCGGCGGGCTGATTTGATCGTCTTGCAGGGGAGGCGTCAGGGGATCATCGAGGTCCATCAAAAGGGGATCGGAATCCCAACTCACGGTATTGGAATCTGACCATGATGACGACGCACGCGAATTATCCTGCTCTAGTGTCAAAGTTCCCTCCTCTCTACCGGGTAGACATGCTACATGGCGTCTACTTGACAGTAATCCTTACAACCTGATATTTACGAATCACCTTAATGTGTATCGTAGGGACGCGATGCATCGCGTCCACCTCGTTTGACACTACAAGAGCCACAGCCGCCGCCACTTTGCTTGCCCTCGCTTTTCGAGCCGCTCGAACAGGTGCAGGCCCCACCGGAAGCGCAGCCACCTTTTCCGCCGCTCTTTCCGCAGGAACAGCCCGTGCCACACCCACCGCCATTCGCCTTATTCATTCCGCAAGAGCCACACCCGCCACCGCTCTTCATCTCCTTTTGCTCAACCGGCCACTGGATAATTACGCCGCTCTCCAGCATAACCTCAACCGAGGATTTCGGTACATTGATCGAGACCACCCGGCCCTGACCACCCGGCGTATCCAGATAGGAACCAACCGGCGGCAGGGTTTGCCGGGCCTGCACATAGGTATCGTTTTCATAGGCAAGGCAGCACAGCAAGCGACCGCACACGCCGGAAATCTTGGCGGGATTGAGCGGTAAATCCTGCTCTTTCGCCATCTTAATAGAAACGACGCCGAAATCGGTAATCCACGAACTACAGCACAACGTTTTGCCACAGATGCCGACGCCTCCCTGCAACTTCGCCTGGTCACGCGCTCCGATCTGGCGCAACTCGATGCGCGTGCGAAACGTCGCCGCCAGGTCGCGCACCAGAGCGCGAAAGTCAACGCGCTCATCGGCGGTGAAATAGAAAGTCAATCTGCTCCCATCAAAAGTATACTCCGCCTCTACTAACTTCATGGGCAACTTGTGCTGCTTCACATGGTAAGCGCACTGCGCCAGAGCTTCCTTTTCCTTGCTTTTGAAGGAAAGCATCATGCGCAATTCTTCTTCGCTTGCCAGGCGCAGGGCGGGCTTCAAAGGATCGCTCAAATCTTTTTCGGCGATCTTTTTTGGCGCGATCACCACGCGCCCGGCTTCGATGCCGCGCACGGTCTCCACTATCACATACTGTCCCGTCGTATACGCTGCCCCTTGCGGGTCAAAGTAGTAGATGCGTCCGGCGGGACGGAACCGTATACCAACAATAGTTACAAAGTTTTCGCCTACGAGTGCTGCCGGAGACATACTGGCTCCATCCTGGCTAGATTACATTTCATTGGTCAGCAAGATGGCTTCCGCAACTTCGCGCATGGATTTGCGGTTGTTCATGCTGGCTTTTTGTATCTTGCGAAACGCTTCTTGCTCGCTGAGTCCCTGTTTTTCCATCAGCAGACCCTTGGCGCGTTCTACGACTTTGCGAGTCTCCAATTGTTCCGACAGGGTGCGGGCTTTGTCTTCCATCAGACGAAATTCGCTATAGCGGGCCAGCGCGACCTCGATGGCGGGAGTCACCTCGCTTTCGCGCAGTGGCTTGACGATATAGTTCACCACGCCTGCTTCTTTGGCGCGTTCCACCAGGGGCTGGTCTCCGAACGCGGTCAGCAGCAGGACGGGGGCGATTTTCTCCTGTGTGAGTGTTTCGGCGGCGGTGATGCCATCCATATCCGGCATACGGATATCCATAATGACGAGGTCGGGGCGTACCTCGCGCGCCAGGTTGACGGCGCTTGCGCCATCGCCGGCCTCGCCGATCACCAGGTAGCCCTGCTTTGTCAAGACTTCTTTGAGATCCATGCGTTGAATGGTTTCATCGTCCGCTATGATAATACGTGTTGGCATTGCGCTATCCTTTGTGGGGAACGTATCTACCCGACCAATAGGGCGCGACACTTCTGGCCCCACCATTTCTCTATTTGCCTGCTTGCACCTGTAGGGCTGCATGCCAACGGCGGCGCGCTCATTGCGCCGCTCGCTCTCTCTTCAAACATGCTATTCTGCGTTACCTGTCAGCAGGAAGGCTCATCCCAGAATACTGGTTAAGCACAGTATAACATATACTGGCCTGGCCGCAAGGGTAGGGGCGAGGCTTGCCCTCGCCCTGGAAGACCACTTATTTTTTGCGGTCGCGGCGCTGCCAGTAGCGCTGCGTCTCGCGGTACTCCTGGTAAAGATCGTCATTCTCGCCCTTGACGCCCTGTTTGACGTTTGGCGTATTTTTGGGGCCGTCAGAGTCCGTGTCAGAAGTTTTGTTATTCTGATGCGATGAACCTTTGCCGCCTGACACTGGTTGGCGCGAGGAGGGGGTCAGGCTGCGTGGCACAAGGTCGAAGCGAGCCAGCACGATCAACAGGACCACCAGCGTTATTAAGAATAAAACGGTAGACAGGTAGATGGGCAGCGGGCCGAGGGTAAAGAGCAATTTTTCCGCGTGAGCGCTTACCAACAATGACTTCTCGTAGACGCCTGCGACATCCGCTACAATCAGGTAGGCCAGAATGCCGATCAGGTGACGTGGCTTGAATCCGCCGCGCCGGGGCGCGGGCTTGCTGCCTGCGTGGGCGGGCGCGCTTTTTGCCACAGCCAGAGGTTCTGGCTTTTTCGTTGCCTTGACCTCTTTCGTCTCTTTCTTGACGGGGGCTGCCGTCTTGTTGCGCGTGGCGCGAGCCATGCGCGCGGCTGCCACATCCGCCGCCTCATCCTTCTCTTCTTTCTTACCAATGGTGGAAAAGAAGCCGGGCCGCTTTTTGACGGGAGCCGCTTCGGGAGCCTCCTCAATGGCGGTTTGTACGGGGATGCCATTGAGCGCATTCTCCTGTGCGTCCTCTTGCATTGAATCGCCGGAGAGCTGGTCATTGGTGTCATTTGTCACCAGTACGGGCCGGTTGCGTCCATTACGATTGCTGCGTTTATTAGTAGTTGGCTTGCCCTGTGCTGGCGGGGTGCCGGTATTTTGTTCCTGACTCATGACTGACCTCCGTTGGATTCATGATAATCTTCAAAGGGTAACTGCTCGTCATCGGGTGACGACTCGCGCTCGTTTCCGAGGTACATACTATTCGATGTGGGCGGCATGGAAGCGATACCCGGCGCTGACGACGACGACACAGGAGCCGGGGTCGGCGATGGCACTGAAGGGTAAGCTGGTGCCGGTTGTAACGATGGTTGCGATGATGGGCGATAAACCGGAGCGGCGGGCGCTTGAGCGACAGCGGCCAGTCCGGCGCGCGCAATATCGTCATCGCGTCCGGGAGCATTACCGCCACTCACGCCAATACCGCCAATCGTGGTGCCGCCCATGCGGATAGGCCAGCCGCCAGCCGCCATAATAAACTTGCCCTGGGTCATACTTGCCATGCTGGATGCAAAGCCGGGGATGCCCGAACCCCATTGCGCTACCGCGTCGGTTGACTGGTTGAACATCACAGCAGTGCTGGCTTTGGCAAGGCTAATATTGCCCGTTGCCCAGCCATAGGGTGCCATCATGCGCTCAAACAGCACCAGATGGCCGCCTGCATCGACGATGGCGATGCTGACAGGACTGCGCAACTCCTGAGCGCGCTGTTTGCAGGCTTCCATGATGCGCCGCGCAATTTCTATGGATATACTCACATAAGCTCCTTATATGACGGATGAACTACGGTACCGCCCAAAATTTCAGTGTGACTATAATTGCAGTATAGCGCATTGCGCTATTACGCACAACCCCTCGTTTTTTATGTTGATCTGCGCAGGCTCGCTCTAATGAACATTTATAATCAAAATTGGGAATGTCATTCTGAGCGCAGCGAAGGATCTGACGTGTCTGTTACGGAGATCCTTCGCTGCGCTCAGGATGACATTGCTGATCCTGGTCGTTAAAATTCATTAGGATCGCCGGGCTTGCCATGCCCTGGTAAATACAGTATTATCTACAGATATTACGAGAGGAGCGCATATAAGATGAATGATAGCGCGGCCAGTCAGGAACCGTTGCCGCTCGTCATGGGCGTGGATATTGGTGGAACGCAATTACGCGCGGCTGTGCTACAGGGCGCGCGTTTGCTCTCGCGTGTCAGCGTGCTTACAGGAGCAAATCCGCTGCCTGATAGCACCATTCCGCGTATCTTTAAGGTTATGCAGCAAGCGCTCGATGAGGCGCAGGTGACAATGAGCGCCATCAAGGGGATTGGCGTTGCCACGCCTGGCCCTCTCGATAACCGCACAGGCATCATTTACTCGCCGCCCAATCTTCCGGCCTGGAAACAAGTGCCGCTGCGCGACATTTTTCAGCAGCACTATCAAGCATACCAGCTTCCCATCTACATTGAGAACGATGCGAACGCGGCGGCGCTGGGCGAATACCTGTTTGGCGCGGGTCGCGGCTGCCAGAATATGGTATACCTGACGGTCAGCACGGGCATTGGCGGCGGCGTTATTCTCGATGGCAAGCTTTTAGAGGGGGCGAGCGGCACGGCAGGCGAACTGGGGCATATGTCGATTGATTGGAGGGGCGGGCGTTGTCCCTGTGGCAGCCGGGGCTGCCTGGAATATTACGCATCTGGCACAGCCATTGCTCGCATCGCCAACGAAGCCATCACCGCCTGGCGCGGAGCCGAGTTGCTGGCCTTCGTGGATACCATGCAGGAGCATCCCACCACCATACCAGACCGAGCTGCCTTACCCGCCGCGCAGGACATACGTACCCAGCCGCTTAACGAACTCGACGACCTGACAGGCATAGTGGATCATCCGCGAGTCAATGCGCGTACCGTTGCGCGAGCGGCGGAAGCTGGCGTTCCCCTGGCGCGCGAGATCATCACACAGGCAGGCGAGGCGCTGGGCGCGGGTCTCGTCAATATCATGCACATCTTCAACCCTGAACTCATTATTTTAGGCGGGGGAGTTACCGGAATAGGCGATATGCTGATGGAACCAGCCCTGCGCATCATTTCGGAGCGCGCGATGAAGGCTCCCTACAATGCCGCACACATTCGTATAGCGGAACTGGGCGCAAACGCGGGACTCGCCGGCGCGGGCGGACTGGTTTATTACAATCAAAGCATCAAAAAAAATGGCAGCGAACAAAGAACGGCTTGACCTGGCGCTGGTGAGGCGCGGTCTGGCTCCCAGCCGCGAGCAGGCGCGCGCGCTCATCATGGCGGGTCAGGTTTATATAGGAGATCGGCTGGCCGATAAGCCTGGAATGCTGGCTCCGCTCGACGCGCAATATCGTATCGCGGGAGAAAACGGCGCAGCGAAATACGTCAGCCGGGGCGGCCTCAAGCTGGAAAAGGCGCTGCAAACCTTCAAGCTCGACCCACATGGATTGGTTGCGCTCGATATTGGAGCTTCTACCGGAGGGTTCACCGATTGCCTGCTCCAGCACGGGGCGCGGCGTGTCTATGCCCTCGATGTCGGGCGCGGGCAACTGGCCTGGAAGTTACGCAATGATGCGCGCGTGGTAGTGATGGAACATACCAACATGCGCTACGTCACATCGCTGCCCGAACCCATCCAGTGCGCCGTAATCGACGTTTCATTCATCTCCCTGCGCCTCATCCTGCCCCCACTTGTTTCTCTATTAACGCAGGATGCCTGGGTCGTAGCGCTGGTCAAGCCACAATTTGAGGCAGGCAAAGCCGAGGTTGACCGGGGATCGGGTGTTATCAGCGACCCGGCGATACATACGCGCGTTGTCGAGGAGTTGCAAGCATGGATTGTTGCGCATACCCCGTTACAGGTACGCGGCGTGACCGATTCGCCGATTTATGGACGCGAAGGCAACAGGGAGTTTCTGTTTTATCTGGATTACCTGGCTGGCTCCAGCCATAAGCAACAAGCAATAACCTAAAATGTTCCAACTACCTCGTACATACACTGGCATAAAGAGAGATACGGCACTCTCCCTTATACAGCCAGAAAGAAGAAAACAGAAACATGACCGTAGTTGGACCCAAAACAGAGACTCAGGTCACTATTGTCTATGACACTGACAGTCGCGGATTCGGTGGCCCGTTAGACATGGACGGCCCGGAAATCGGGCGGGTACTTTATAGCCAGCCAGGCGACAACCTCGTCCTTCAAATTATCCTGGACTTCGCGTTGCCCAACACCAAATACGAAGTGTTCTTAGTCTGCGGACCTGCACATGCCCTTGCCTGCGGCTTTAGAGCGATCGGCGTACTGGTAACAAATGCTGCTGGCGCTGGAGCAACAACTATTACTGTTCCTTTTGCAGCGTTGGAGGCCGCGCCGTTTGGCCCCGGCTATCGAACCGACCACCTCGATCTGCTTGCAGGGTTGGGAAGTGCTGACGCAGGTGTCCTGACTGCTGGCGCGATTAACTACTTTGTGTGCAGGAGAGAAGGATTTCAAGAGTCAGAACAGGCTGCGAGTACGGCAGCAAGCACCGGATCAGGCGATCCTATGGGATCACCGACCAGCTCACATGACCCGATGGGCGCAAAGCAGCCTTGACAAGTCGGCCAATCTGGAACAATAACAGGGACGAAAGAAAAGGACCAATTAGTCACACTGATTGGCCTTTTCTTTCCTCTCAGCCCACCCGTGCAGCAAAAGCATAATATCAGGAAAGCGGATTACCCCCGATCAATGCCTCATGCATCCCATGATCTAAGAAGTCGGTTCGTTTCCAGAGCAACAGGCAGAGAAAGTATCCAGAAGCGAACAGGTTGATATACCCGATGGCGAATACAGTCTTCAGGAGAAGGTCCGGGTTCTGTAAATGAAAGAACAGGCCATAGCCATGAACAACTTCGCCAATCGTGTTCCACAGGTAGAAAAGGAATTCCACGGCCAGGAAGACCAGCATGAGCCAGTACCCTGCGACGGTGCGCTTGAAAAGGAGTATAGAGGCCACAAGAAATACCGCAAACACAATGCCCATGATGAGAAAAGGTCTGGCTTCAGCCAGCAGGTTCATGTCGGGTTTGTAATAGAGGTGAAGAAAATACGGAACCTGGGCAATGAAATTGGCGAGTATCAGTAAGAAAAGTGCGATTACCTGAAATCTGACGGGTTTGCTCTCCATTGCTTCATCCATTCTAGCAGTTTGTTTCTTGCACTCTGTTTTTCTTTACGTTTCGGATAGGCTCGGGTTGCAGACTCATATCAACCATCCCATCCTCTGGCTTTGCCAGATAGTTTCTCTTCTCCTTGAGTTTGGGGTAAAATACTCTGGAAGAGGTAACAATGTGTAGGGACGCGATTCATCGCGCCCGCTAACGCCATACAAGCGCATATCCTGCAGAAAAGAGGCATAATCTATGTTGACCATTCCGCAAGTTACCATACCAGATCAGTTTAATGCCGCAACGGCTTTTTTAGATCGCAATCTTGCCGGGGGGCGCGGCAGCAAGACCGCTATTTATTACGAAGGGCAGGCGTACAGTTACGCGCAGGTGGCGGAACTGGCTAACCGCGTTGGCAATGGACTGCTTGAGCTTGGGCTTGATATGGAGCAGCGCGTAGCCCTGCTAATGCTGGACTCACCTCAAATGGCCGCAGCGTTCTTTGGCGCGATCAAGATAGGGGCGGTGCCTGTTCCTCTTAATACGATGCTGCGCCCCAACGATTATGTCTACATGCTGAATGACAGCCGGGCGCGCGTCCTGCTCGTTCATGCCAGCCTGTGGAAGCAGTTGGCGCAAGTCTTGCCTGAACTCAAATATTTGCGCCACGTCGTCGTGGTGGGATTGCAAGAGAGCAGCGAGCAGGAAAGCGCGACGTTGCATGATTTCGAGAAGTGGACGCGGCAGGCGTCATCTTCGCTGGAAGCTGCCAACACCAGCAAAGACGATAGCGCCTTCTGGCTCTACAGCTCGGGCAGCACGGGTTTCCCCAAAGGTTGTGTTCACTTACAGCATGATATGAGCTATTGCACCGCATACTACGCGAAACCCATCCTGGGTATTAAAGAGGACGATATTACCTTCTCTGCCGCGAAACTCTTCTTTGCCTACGGGTTGGGCAATGCCCTGTACTTCCCCTTTGGCGTA
>DASTKD010000222.1:0-2396 GCA_035716135.1 Ktedonobacteraceae bacterium | reverse complement strand
CTATAGCAGATTCGACGCCGTATGGCTATGTCTGGTACAATATCAGGCGAAGCGATATATGAAAAGGAGTGAAGCTATATGGTAGAAGCGAATACACAGAGCGGCGGGCGTCCCAAACTGCCCATGCAGGGCGTGCCACAGCCGAGAAGAGAAGAGGTTTTGCATCTCCCGCACGTCCATATCTCAACGCACCCGGTGATGAGACATAAAATGACGGCCCTGCGCGATAAGAATACACAGCCACCGGACTTTTACCGCCTGGTAAAAGAGATTGGCGCGTTGATCGCTTATGAAGCAACCGAGTCGCTGGCATTGGAAAGGACCGCTATCGAGACGCCTATGGGGCCAATGGTGGGAGAACGCCTCGCCGGTGGCATCGGCGTGACGCCAATTTTACGCGCCGGCCTGGGGCTGGCCGAAGGATTCCGCGAGGTGATCTCCGATGCGCAGGTCTGGCACCTGGGCTTGCGCCGCGACGAACACACGCTGGAGGCGATGGAGTATTACAATCAACTGCCGCACAAAGTTGAATTGCAGGTATGTTACGCTGTCGATCCCATGCTGGCAACGGGCGGTTCGGCCATAGACGCCATCAACGTACTGAAAAAGCGTAATATCCCGCGCCTCTGCTACGTATGCATCATCGCCGCTCCCTACGGCCTGCTCAAACTTTCGCAGACGCATCCCGACATCGATATTTACGTTGCCGCGCTGGACGAAAGCCTGAACGATGTGGGCTATATCCTGCCCGGTCTGGGTGACGCCGGAGACCGCCAGTTTGGCACATTTTAATTTTCGATCAACACACCAGCACATAGAGGGAACAGGCAATCATGATGCCAAACATGCCCCGATCAGAAGGCGAAGATGAGCAATCCGCACAAGAAAATAACCGGGAAAAGGAACAGCCCGTAGAGGAAGAGTTACCACAGGTAGACAGGCCACCCGCGTTAGAACTGCCCCCGGAAGCGCGGGGGGATGTCAACGGCGGGCCGCTCGGCTGTTGCTTCGGCATCAGCATGGGTCTGCTGGTCAGCGCGGGCATCGCCAGCCTGAGCATTCCCGTCATCAGCCATTTCTTCGCCGACCGAGGCTGGCTCGCGCTCACCACCCAAATCCTGGTGATCGTCCTCGCCGTCGCCTTCTTTTTCCTGCTCGGCTATGCCGGCTGGCGGATCGGACGCAGGATATTCCGCGAATACGAGCCATCCCCCGCGCAACAGCGCAAGATGGCGCGCCTGGAACAGCGCTATTCCACGCGCTCGCAACGCAAACATGTGTAGGTAGAAAGCAGCCGCGAACTCTGGATCTTTCAAATCTTCGCCCAGGCGCTGATGAAATCGGCTCATGATTGTTCCTCCTGTTCGGGTACTTCAGGGCTTATTTTTAGCTCTTACCAATGCGTCTCTCGGCAGGAACAGGCAATTTTCGCTGAAAATCAGGGATGGGCGCGCCTCCTGCAACTCCGTCCCGTCGGGTAAGATAATCTTGAACCACTCGTACATTGTACGAGGAAGAATTTCCTTGCTGGTTGTGCCAGCAGGATATGTCACCGTAATTTCTCCATCCTGCTCCGTGATAGTACACCCATGCTGTTCCAGGTACTTTCTTGCAGGCGGAAATAATCCATGCAAGACGATCGGCCCCGCTGGCAACGTCGGCACACGTATGGAGGCAAAGTAACGCCTCACCAGTTCGTCATTATCCATCAGCCTACTATCTCCTGATAGGTCTCGTATACAATGCGCATTGCTTCCTCCTCGCCAACCAGAGATTGAAGCTGATCCTGACGTTTGCCCAGAGATTGATACTTGCGGTGAATAGCTGCATGATTGGAAACAACCGCGTACCCCTCCGACATGAGTTTTAATACCTGGCACTCAAGTTCGATTTGTTCCATAAGTCGCGCTACTTCGCTACTCATCTTTTCCTCCTGAAAAATACTACAGTAAGATAAAAGCACCATAGGAAAGATACAAGAAAAGCGGCATCAGACAAACGAAACGTTTCTAGTAAGCGAAAGAGTATTTCGCCTTTGAGAGTTGTCTTCATCTTCGTCAATGCATTGAAATGTATACTATGATGGGTTACAATACAATAAGATGAGAAGGTAAAAAGCGATGGCAAAGAATCACTACTGGTGGTATGCCTATGGGTACTTTGAAGTTGGGAAAGACAATCTTCCTCATTTTGGGCAGGTGTTCGCCCATTATCGTAAATTGTCAGGTTGGTCAAAAGCGCAAGCTGCACTGGCCTTAAAGTGTACAGAACGTTACATCGAAATGCTGGAAAGCGATCAGAACACGAATATGCCAAAGTCTAACCCGCGCAGAGCGGCACTGGCAAAAATATTAAAGATACCCCCTATCCTCCTCGGCGTCTCATTAGTGGGACAG
>DASTKD010000221.1:0-3714 GCA_035716135.1 Ktedonobacteraceae bacterium | reverse complement strand
CTACCGAGATCCTTCGCTTCGCTCAGGATGACATGGCCGATTGTAATTATCAATGTTCATTAAGGTATGTAGCGGGAAAATCAGAGCGACAGGAGAAAAAAGAGAAGTCTACTCACCGGGCGTCGGGCTACCGGTTGTGTCAACAGGCGGGGATACTACCGGCAGTGTGGTGGAGGGCAGAATTGTGGGATTGATGGGAATTATCTTGATCTGCGACGCGCTATAGGGCAACGTATTACTTTCGCCAATCACCGTGTGAATAGAGATCGAGATTGAGTTTGCATCCACGCCTGGTTGTTGGCGCAGGTAGAGACGCGCATCGGCCAGTGTCATCCCTTTGATGTGATCCAGCATGGCCTGTAATTGCGCTGACGGATAGTGGTATTCCTCAACACCTGCTGCCGCAACCTTTATCGTTACAGCGCCGAGATCGCTTAACGCTTCAACTACCGGCTGGCCTGTCTGTATCGTGGAGTTCACAAGGCTGGTATTTGGCCCCAGTTGCCGTGTCAGCAGCAGACGCGCCAATTGCTGCACATCCGCCTTATTGACGTATTCTATGCTTCCCTGCTCGGTCAACGTCACGCTCACTGTGCTGCTTACCGTACCAATATCTGGCGTGTTCGATTCTGAGAGGTCGGTAAACTGTTTCGAGCCGATCGCGGTAGCTCGTATAGCCTGAAGCTGGCTGTCCATTTCAGCCGAAAGTTGCGAAATGAGCGATTGCTGCAATTGCGCGGATACATTCGCAACATCGTCAGGAGTGACCACCTGTTGGCACTGAAAAAAGGAAAAGTCATCGCACTGCTGGCCTGTCGTCTGCCCCGTCAGCGAGTCACTTAAAGAAACGGTCTTCACAAGAGCGGGAATTGAACTGGTAGCAACATCGATACTGCTTTGCGACGGCTGAGCTGTGATAGTGTACACCTGTTGAAGCGAATGCACCTGTGGGCCAATATTGACACTGGCTGAAGCAAACAGTGGAAAAGCCAGAAATACCACGCCGACCATAACGAAGACCACAACAACGATCGAGAGCGAAGCGATTGCCAACAATGGGATATGGCGAGGCCTTCGGCGGGCAGGCTTCTTGCTACCGGGAATGGAAACGGGAAGAGCTGCGGAAGCCGCGAAGCTCCGCTTTTCCGATACGTTCGTATCCGCGCCCATCGCTGCATGAGCATACGCAATATTCGTGGTTGGCGCGGCATAATCCGCTTTACTAAACGTCTCACCCCTCTCAGTCATGGACGTGGGCAAATCCCCGCTTTTCTCCGGCGAATATGCTCCAGGCGCGTATTCCACATACATGGGTTCAGATGGCTCGACAGCTTGAGAGGGCAAAACTGCTGGTCGCAAGAGGTGAGTAGAGGCAGAAAACTCCTGGCAGGACTGCTCAAAAGCGTGCAGGACATCGGTCACACTGGCATAGCGATCTTCAGGGTTCGCAGCCATACAGCGCCAGGCGACGGCTACCAGCGGCGCGGGAAGCGAGTTGGTGACGATTCCTTCTCCCAACGGAAGATACTTTGTGAGCATCTGATACAAAATGACACCCAATGAATAAATGTCGTTGCTCGGCGCGGCAATACCATTGAGGCGTTCAGGAGCCATATAAGCGAGCGTACCCATTTCGTGACCCGCTGGCGTCAAAGGCGGGCTGGCTTCCTCACCCTGCCTGGCGGCAATGCCAAAATCGATCAGACGCACATAGACCTGCTCCGACACTTCCTCGTAATCGAGCAAGATATTGTTCGGCTTGAGGTCGCGGTGTATAATGCCCCGGCGATGAATATACGCTACTGCCTGCGCGAGGGCGGTGAAGAGTTGCTGTACCTCAGCAAGCGACAGGGGGCTGGCCTGTAGGCGTTGTGCCAGCGTGCCGCCGGAGATATAGGGCGTCACCAGAAAGAGCTTGCCCTCGACTTCGCCAAATTCAAACAAAGGCAAAATATGGTCGTGTTTCAGGTGCGAACTGACCTCGGCCTCGCGGAAGAAACGCGCGCGCGCCAGAGGGTCACGCGACACATCTTCACGAATAATCTTGATCGCCACCTCTCGATTAAAGGCGGTACGCTGCTGAGCAAGATAAACCTCACCCATACCGCCCATATCTATGCGGCGGATCAGTTCATAGTTCCCAAATAACCGTTTTTCCTGCTGAAACCCGTCCTGCGACAAGTTGTTCAGTTCATCCATCGTTTTTCCGTTCAGAGTCTCCTGCCTCAACATAAGAGACGATAGTTAGCAAGTCAAAATCACAAAAAAATGTAAAAGAATTGTAAACGCGCCATGTGAATCTTCCCATCTTTCTCTCATACTTCTCACACATTTTTCTTTTACTATTGGAGTAGCGCAAGAAACAAAGACTTCCGCTTCAAAAATCGCGGAGTCTATGAAAAAGCAGGAGACAATCAATATGCAACAAGACGATTTTAGTGTCTATACATCGTATCCATATCCGCAACTATACCCATCTTCAGCGCCTGTCGGCGTCCTGGACGCTACTCCGGCGACACCAACTCCAACGACCGGCGAACACATCGCCTTCCAGCCACCTCCATACCCGCCGGAGCCGGTAGCCGGACCACCAACACCGCCGCGCAAACGGCCCGGTCGAGCAGGAGCGATACTGTTGCTCACCCTCGTACTCGCGCTCATCTTTGGCGTGGGCCTGTTTGCCGGGTGGGAGTTTACCAGCAACAACAAGAGTAGTGCCAGCACAACCTCGAATGCCACAGCCTCTGCGACCTCCACATCCAGCAGCACAGGCATAGAGGCTGCGCAGGAGGCCGCGATTGCGAAGATAGAGCCATCCGTCGTCGAACTCAAGGTAAGGACCGCACAGGGCGAACAGATTGGTTCAGGAGTAATCATAGACGCAAAGGGCGACATCGTGACCAACAACCACGTAGTGAATGGTGCGCAGACCATCGAAGTCGTGCTGTCCAATGGCAGCACCGAACAGGGGCAGTTGGTAGGTACTGTCGCTGCCGATGATCTGGCGGTCGTGCGTATTCAACCTTTCGCGCACATGACGGTCGCCCAGATTGGCAACTCTTCCAGCCTCGTCGTGGGGCAAGAGGTGCTGGCGGTTGGCAACCCGCTGGGGATCACCGAAACGGCCACTAAAGGCATCGTAAGCGCGTTGAACCGCAGCGTAACCGAATCAACAGGCACCACCATCTCTAATGCCATCCAGACCGACGCCGCCATCAATCCCGGCAATAGCGGCGGAGCCTTGATCAACTTGCAAGGGCAGCTCGTTGGCATCCCAACTTTAACCGCCGTCAATACCGAATCCAACACTGCCGCCAACGGCGTCAGTTTCGCCATCCCATCCAGCCTCGTTCAAACGGCTCTACAACAAATTCTCCAGCAATAGGGCGGTAACTCCAGTCCGGTAGGAAATATCATGGCGCGAAGCCAGAGGCTTCGCGCCATGATATTTCCTACCGCAAATTACACAAATGAGAAGTCTCTCATATGTTTCCAATAGAAAGCCAATAGACCTGCGCTATGCTTGTCACAGGATATGAAGATAGTCGCTCATCTTCAGTGATTTTTATCTCAGTAGAATGGAGTTAAGAATGCAATCAAATATAAAAGCGCCAGTGAAAATGCCCAAAGAGCGCGCCATGGCCCTGGTTAACAAGTTCAAGAGGGGGCTTGCCATTGCCTCGCTTGTGGGCTTTGGCACCTTTGGCGGACTGG
>DASTKD010000220.1:0-11577 GCA_035716135.1 Ktedonobacteraceae bacterium | reverse complement strand
AATCGTGTTGAATGCGTGCATGGCACCGGCTGGTTTATCAACGACCGTGAATTGCGCGTCGAAGGCGAACATGGCTCCCTGCGTTTCAAATTTGAACATTGCATTATCGCTACTGGCGCGGACGCGGCTCCCCTCGACGGTTTTGCTTATGATGGCGAGCATATTTTGACTCCTGAGCAGGCATTGATGCTGCCAGCATTGCCAGAAACGTTGGCTATTTACGGTGACGACTATATCGCGCTCGAACTGGCAACGCTCTTTGCTCGTCTTGATGTGAGTGTAAAACTCTACGCGCCGGGCGGGCAGCTTTTACCCGGCGTTGACCCGGCAGCAGTGAGGCTGGTACAGGCTGGCCTGCGCAAAACAGGGATTCAGGTCGAGACAAAAGCTACTGTTGCAAACATTACTGAAAGACCGCTTGTGATTTCTCAGGGAGTGCAGCCCCGCACAGCCGGGCTACATCTTGACGCCGCCGGAGTCGCGCTTAACGAAAATGGCGGTATCTCCGTCAATAGTATGCAGCAGAGCAGCGTCCCGCATATCTATGCCATAGGCGATTGCACGGGCAGACGCGCCCTGGCAAGCATCGCCATGAAACAGGGCAAAGTAGCCGCCGAAACCCTTTCAGGCCAGCGCGTGCAATTCGCACCGCTCGTGACTCCCCTCGTCGTCCATACCACGCCCGAACTGGCAACCATTGGCTACTCATCCATACAGGCAACCGAAGCAGGCTATGCCGTCACTACTGGTAGGTTTCCTCTAGCCGCAAATGGACGCGCGCTCACATTAGGAGTGGACAACGGCGTAGCCATGCTGGTAGCCAGCGCGGACGATGGCGTCTTGCTGGGCGCAACCGTCGTCGCCCCTCGCGCCGGAGACTTGATCGGCCAGGTCGCCCTCGCTATCGAAATGGGCGCAACCCTGACCGACCTTTCCGAGATTTTGTACGCCCATCCAGGTTTGAGCGAATCGATTCTGGAAAGCGCGGAAAATGCGCTGGGACGCGCGATACATATTGTGGCGAAGGGATGATTTTATTGCACCTTTTCTAATGCCATCCGCAAATGTTCCAGCGACGTATTGCCACCAGAACACACAATGCCCACCTTTTTGCCTCGCAGCTCTTCGCGCATACGATACGCTCCCGCAAGAGCAGCCGCACCCGCGCCTTCGGCCAGTGTATGAGCGCGTTCGATCATCCAGAGCATTCCCTGCATAATTTCGTCGTCACGCAACAGCAAGAAATCGTGCAGGCCATCGCGCATGATTTCTTGAGGGAGTTCGAAGGCCACGCCCGTCGCTAATCCTTCGGCGAAGGTGCGGTTAGGTGCGGTAACGAGACGTTGTTGTTTCCATGTTTCATAGGCTGCGGGGGATGCTTCCGATTGCACGCCGATTACCTGAATTGCCGGGTTGATGGCGTGCGCTGATATACACACGCCTGCTGCGCCGGAGCCGCCGCCGACCGGCACGAAGATCACGTCCAGGTCTGGCATATCTTCCAGCACCTCTAATCCCTCGGTGGCGACGCCCGCGATAAGCAGCGGTTCGTTGCCCGAATGAATGTAGCGGTAGCCGTGTTCGTAAGCCAGCGTCTCGCAGTGCAACTTTGCTTCGTCGAAGTTCGCGCCATGCTTGATGACTTCCGCGTCCATGCCTTCTATCGCTGCAACTTTTCCTGGATTCGCATTTTCAGGCACAACTATACGCGCCTTGACGCCAAATAGCCGCGCGGCATAGGCCACCGACTGCCCATGATTGCCCGTCGAGGCGGCGATTACCCCGTGCGAGCGTTCGCGCGGCTCAAGTTGCGAAATAAGGTTGATGCCACCGCGCACCTTGAAGGCCCCTACCGGCTGGTAATTCTCATGTTTGATATAGACTTCCGTGCCAATCAGCGCATCCATTGCCGGGTAACGGTGTAATGGCGTGCGTGCCAGGTAAGGCCGGATGCGGCGCTGTGCCTGCAAAACATCCTGGAACGTTGGTGTATGCAGAGATGACATTGGTTGAGACTCCTTTCATTTGCGATTCTCACGCCTCTCAGAGCGATCAGACCCGTGTATTGTAGGGGCGACCCTTGCGGTCGTCCTGGCTCCTTTCGCTGGTCAGTTGTCGTTTCACATCTCTTTATCGCATAATGAAAGAAAAACCTGTAGAAGTAAAGGGGCAAAGCAATGACTGTATCACCATCCAATCCCAAAGTCGCAGCCATCCGGCAGGACGCGCAGCAATCCTACGACGCGCTAAACCAACTGATCGATGACCCGCTCTCACAACTCCCATCAGAGAAACTCTATGTCTCGCCTGGCGACGACGAATGGACCATCATGGAGAATCTGGCCCACATTGTGGAGTTCATGCCCTACTGGGGCGATCAGGTCGCTAAACTGGTCGCCCATCCCGGCCAGAATTTTGGCCGCGTACAGCAGGACGAACGCCGCCTCAAAGAGATACGCGACCACGCTCATGACTCCCTGGCGCAAATCAAGGCTTTGCTGCCTCCCAGCTATACTCGCCTGCAAGAAGTGCTGGCAAGCCTGCAAGACAGCGACCTGCAACTAACGGGCGTGCATTCCCGCTTTGGCGAAAAGCCGCTCGAGTGGTTCATGGAAGATTTTGTGACCGGGCATTTGCGGGCGCACCTGGCGCAGATGAATGCTGCCCTGATGAGTTTCGATGCATGAATTGGGATTTGCTGTGGTGTCAGGGGTAGAGCCAGTCCATTTTCCTGATTGACGAATCCCCCGACAACATGTTAATATCATGCACAGCAACAAAACCCCTGGGGCGGTGATGAAATGGTAGACATACGACACTTAAAATGTCGGGAACGTGAGTTCGTGAGGGTTCGATTCCCTCCCGCCCTATTCCTCCGTTTGTATTTTCCCATTTTCTAATTGTACAATACTCAAGTACTCTCAATGCATAGTTCCCCGGCATTGAGAATGTTGGCTGCCGTAGAGAAACGAATGTTGTGCTTTTCGTTGCTGAAAGGACAGATCATGAGCAGTACTCCGGTTCCCATCAAAGAGTTCCGTCTTGCATTGAACGATCTCGCTTTTACCGGTCACGACCTTGTTCGCCCCGAATCTATTATTGCCCGGCACGATGGTACGCTGCTGGTATCGGACGGACGCGGTGGCATCACGCGCATTGACCCCGACGGTAGCCAGCAGTTCACCGGAGGGCCGGGCGGCGAGCCAAACGGGCTGGCCCTGCTGGACGATGGCAGCATCCTTATCGCTAATATCGGTGCTGGCGGCATCCAAAAGCTGCATCCTGATGGGCGTGTCGAGGATTTTTTGACGGAGGTGGATGGCGTCGCCGTGAGCAGCGCCAACTATGTCTTTGTCGATAGCAAAAACCGTGTATGGATGGGCTTTTCCACGCGCGAGTCGCACTGGTGGCCTGCCGCCGCTCACCCGCGACCAGATGGCTACATTGTGCTGCTGGACGAGAAAGGGCCGCGCATTGTACGCGACGATATCTATTTCACGAATGAAATCCGTCTCGATGCCCGCGAGGAGTATCTCTATGTGGCGGAAACCATGAAGGGCCGCATCATTCGTTTCCGCGTCCAGGCCGACGGCAGCCTCACGGATAAAGAGATTGTCGGCCCGGATGGTCTGGGTGTCGGAGGAGCCGTAGACGGTTTTGCCTTTGATGCCGCCGGGAATGTCTGGGTGACAACGGTGTTGAGAAACGGCGTTGGCGTTATCACCCCTGACGGCGATTACCATGTCGTCTTTGAGGATGCCAACGAAGCCATCCTGGCTACCTTCGACCAGAAGATCGCCAGTGGTGAGGCTACCCCGGCAGACATGCTGGCGACGATGGGGCAAACGCTCCAGTTAGTTACCAGCGTCACGTTTGGTGGCCCGGACCTGCAAACCGTCTATGTTGGTTCATTAGGCATGTCATCCCTGCCAACTTTCCGCTCGCCCGTACCAGGACTGCCCATGCGTCACTGGCATTAAGCGTAGCGCATCATCAAACGGTAATGGTACGGAACGTTCGCCTCCGTCCTGATGAATTTGGACACCGAACGGGGGAATGAAGGTGAAAGGGGAGGAGCGTCCTCGTCCTGTAGGGACAAGGGGTTGGGTGGGGTGGATGAGGGGGCCTTGTGCTTGTCCTCGTCCAGTTCACGAAATCCGGCAGCACATCATCACATCCCAACGGAATCGTGTGGCGAGGAGGACAAGCACAAGGCCCCCGCATCCCCACACCTCATCCCCTTGTCCCTACAGTCGGTACTATCTTCGCCCCTCGTGTCCGCCTCATAGTGTATACTCAATATCAACTCTGGTACGTTTTATTAGTATGCATGGATGGAGTTCTACCCATGCAGAGAAGAACTTTCGGTTCAATTATGAAGAAGGGTACACATGGCGCAACAACAAACGTATGCTTATAACATAAAAGGTGGGCAGCCGGTAGTGGGCGAGATTCGCTGCCTGGGGGCGAAAAACTTTACGACGAAGGCGATGGTCGCGGCTCTGCTGGCGGATTCGCCGACGATGCTGACCAATGTCCCGCCTATCGGAGATGTCACAATTACCGTAGAAATGCTACATTCGATAGGTGTCAAGCTGGATATGGTTGATAACGGCAGGTTGATTATCGATCCATCTCATATGCGAGCATCCGATGTGCCTGTGCCGCACTCCGGCAGCAATCGCATTCCCATTCTGATGCTGAGCGCGCTGCTGCATCGTTTTAAGCAAGTTTCGGTGCCGTTCGTGGGAGGGGACGCCATAGGCCGGCGCAGCGTTGACTTTCACCTGGGGGCCATTAAGCAATTCGGGGGCAAGGTCGAAGAGTCGGAAGATGGCTTTACCGCTTCTCGCAATGGCGGCTTGAAAGGGACACACATAAAATTGCCCTATCCCAGCGTGGGGGCGACCGAGACCTGCCTCTACCTCGGCGTACTGGCGGAGGGGCGCACCACTATCTCCAACGCGGCCATCGAGCCGGAGATATTCGAGTTAATCACTATGCTGCGTGCGATGGGAGCTATCATTTTCACTTCTTCGGGACGAGATATTCGTATCGAGGGCGTGAAGCGGCTCACAGGCACGCATATGAAGGTGATGGGAGATCGCATCGAAGCGGCTTCCTGGGCCTGCCTGGCCTGCGCGTCCGACGGCGATATTACTGTGCATGGCATCCGACCGGAAACGCTCGGTAACTTCCTTTCCTATTACCAGCAGGTTGGCGGCGGTGCCGAACTGCTCGAATCCAGCAGCATCCGTTTCTTCCGCAAAGGACAGTTGCGACCTGCCATTATCGAGACGGATGTGTACCCCGGCTTCTCGACGGACTGGCAACAGCCCTTCGCCGTGTTGCTCTCGCAGGCCAATGGTATCTCGATCATCCACGAAACGGTCCACGAAAATCGTTTCGGCTACCTCAAGGCGCTGGACACGTTGGGCGCGAAAACGCAGTTGACGACCCACTGCCTGGGTGGGGTCGAGTGTCGCTACCGCGAATCCAACTTTGAACACAGCGCTATCATTATCGGGCCGACGCCTTTCACGGCGGTTGAGCAGATCGCCACACCCGATCTGCGCGCCGGCCTGGCCTACGTCATCGCCGCAGCTGTCGCGCGCGGGACAACCATGGTCACAGGCGTTGACATGCTCGAACGTGGCTATGGCGACATCGTTCCCAGGCTCGCTGCTATGAATCTCAATATCGAGCGTGTCAGGATCGCTTCGCAGGACTGATAGCAGCACGAGCAGCCGGCACGACTTCTTCCGCGAAGTGATGAATCTGTGCCTCTTCACCACCGAGAGGCCAGAAGATGAAGGTGTCCATACGCAGGTCGTGATAATAATGGCTAATCACGTCTATCCATTGACTGGCGGGGCCAGTGATAATATCTTTTCTCCTGGCTGTGATAGCCGGCGCGCCCGGCTGCTGCACAGCGCCAGCCAGGTTATAACCGCGCCGGATAGCGCTTGTTGTTCGTCCGGCAGCAAGCGCGGCCTCATCGATCTTCTCTTGCATTGATGGCACTTTTTCCGGCGGAGCATACGAGGTGGACACGATCCAGCCATCCGCCTTGCGGCCCGTTAACTCCAACATACGCGGCCCCAGCGCGCCCAGCCAGATGCCGATAGGATGCTGCGGCGCTGGCCCCGGCTGCGCACCGCGCAACTGGTAGTATTTGCCATTAAAGCTGGCAGTTTGTCCCGCGACTGCCGGTTGCCACAGCAACTTCATGACCTGCATGGCCTCTTCCAGCGCGCTGACTGCCTCGCCTGGAGCGCGTTGCGGCCCTCCATAGGCAACGACGCCCTCCCAGAACGCGCCAGCGCCCAGCCCTATTTCTACCCGGCCATTCGTCAGAATATCCAACGTAGCAGCCTGCTTCGCCAGCATGGCGGGCGGTCTCAGCGGCAAATTAAGCACGTTGGGTAAGAGCCGCGCGCGCTGCGTACTCGCGCCAAGCGCCGCAAGTAGCGTCCATGTGTCCAGAAATGTAGGGTTGTAAGGGTGATCCTGAATCGTGATGAAGTCCAGACCGGTACTATCAGCTGCCTTCGCCAACGTGAAAGCATGTTGCGCGTTTCTGGCCGAGGGCGTGATACTTATACCAAAGAGCGGTGGATTATAGCCTGTTCCTGCCATTGAGATAGCTCCTTTGTATTTGAGATGAACCGCATGGTTCAAGTTACTTATTATTTGTAAGTACATATAACCATATTTTGCTTTGAGATGCAAAATGATGAGCAAAAGTTATTGACGTACCAAAAAGGATATGCTATAGTAAGTCCCGTCAGCGAGACAGGCCAGGGTAGCTCAGTTGGTAGAGCACAGCACTGAAAATGCTGGTGTCGTCGGTTCGATTCC
The DNA here is from genome assembly GCA_035716135.1 of Ktedonobacteraceae bacterium. GTDB lineage: Bacteria > Chloroflexota > Ktedonobacteria > Ktedonobacterales > Ktedonobacteraceae > CF-113. The sequence goes on along the minus strand of DASTKD010000220.1, from coordinate 4,716 downwards.
GTCCCCTGGCACTTTTTATTTTTGGGAGTACGCCTCAAGCGGTGTGAGAAGCGGCCTGGGGCGTTATTGGTTGCTCCACCTGGCTCAGAATAGCCTCTGTTACCTGTTGGGGAGAAATGTGGTCGAAGAAGTTTTTGCCACCCGGGTTGTATACTTCCTTCACTATGCCAGGGCGAATCGCCCTCTGTTCTTTTCTCCATTTGCCAAGAATAAGCGCGCGTTTGCTATAACCAAACATGCCGGGATGCGTTCCGCCGAACAGCGTGATGATTTTCACGGTATTGCGCGGGCTGTACTCATCACTGGTTATATGCTCTATCTTTTTCATGGCAACGGCCAGATGCATAATCCCTGTATCACCGCTAAGCAGGAGATCGCATTGATCGATGAAGGCTGCCAGTTCAGGCAGAGGCATTTTTGGTTCGGCTGGCAGCAGAACAACACGCCCAGGAAAGCGTGAAGCAAGATTATGTAGCAGGTTGGGAGAAGCCTGTTTATCCGCATAGGATGGCAAGAGGGCAACAATGAGATCGGCGTGGCTTTTCAGCGACCCGGCTATGCCCTCTGTCAGCAGAGAAATCGGTGGCCTTGTAATAGGAGACGAGGTATCTGGAGCAACCAGCAGCACCTTGCTCTGAGTATCAGGGACGAAGGTCTGCCCTTTGATACACGCTAGCTTTTGCATCGCTTTTTGCATATGTTCCTGGCAGATATACAGGGGAATAGCTTCGTCGCCGGATGGTTCTGGCAATTTCCACCCGAAGTGTTTATTGATGATCTCTCTGATCAATGTTTGCATGTGCATTTCCCCATAGTTTCGCAACACTGCTATAACGTGCCATAGCTCGCGCGGAGAGAGAAACATGACCGGCGTGTGTAACTGGTAAAAAAAGGTTGGGGCGAACATAAAGGGCAAGACAGCTGTATAGTGTTGGTCGCGCAGAAACGCTGCTAATTTTTTCGTGGAGGCAGGCAGCACAATGCCACGCTTCCATGTTCCTGCTTCTGGCGTAGGAAACAGGCTGTCGTCAAATTGAATAAGGCGAGAGATGCGTGGATCATGTTCCAGTAGTTCAGCCTGCGGATGATTGCACAGCACTTCTATCTTTATGTGGCCGCCAGGATCGTTGCGCGTGATTTGATCGACGGCGCTTAATCCAACCGCAATCGTATCTCCAATTCCCCATGTCATGGTTAGTAACAAACGAGGAGTATCTCCTCCGCCCGGTAATTGCTTCATTGATAGGTGTCCCGCCAGGTCAAAGTATTTTATACGTGGCTACGATGTAAGAAAACATGCGAATCAGTCACCCGCCCGCTCATCAGTGCAGGGCTACCGAAAGAGGTGAGAGAAGTTGGTGTTCTCACTACTAATACGCAGCGCGCGGGTAAAAAAATACTCGACAGGAGAGAGCTTTACCCCAGATGACCTTCCAACACGGTTAGCACATCGTCTACCACAAAAGGCTTGGTGATAATGCCATCGACTTTGCAGGAGGTGACTTCTTCGAGTTTGTCCAGGGCGGACATGAGGAAGATTTTGTGGCGCTGGCGTGTGGCGGGTTCAGCTTCGAGCTGTTCGCAGACTTCTTTGCCGCTCATGGTGGGCATCATGACATCGAGGAAGACCAGGTAGCCCTCGTCTCCGCGCAGCACTTTGAGGGCTTCGAGGCCGTTGCGCGCCACGCGCAGGGAGTAGCCCTCGTATTCGAGCATGTCAACCATCATATCGCGGATGATGGGGTCGTCATCGACAACCAGCACTTTACGCATTGTGGCGTTCTCGCTCATGCTGTTCTCCCTTTTCTACAGGCGTCTCTATGCGTGGAAGATAGAAGCTAAAAACAGACCCCTCGCCGGGTATGCTGATCTCCAACCAGAGTTTGCCGCCCATCGCTTCGATATAGCGGCGACAGATGAACAGGCCCAGACCAGAGCCGCGTACCGGCGTGGTCAGGGAGCGTGTGGCGCGCACAAATTTCTCAAAGACTTTCTCCTGGTCTTCCAGAGGAATGCCTTCGCCCTCGTCGCGCACGCGCACCAGCACAACGGGCGTATTCTCACTATGCACGACCTTGCTATAATCAACCTGGCCTTCGGGAAGCTGCGAGAGCGTGGTGGCGCTGGCGGATATGACGATTTGCCCATCTGATGGCGAATATTTGGCGGCATTGTCGAGCAGGTTGGTGACGACCTGGCGCAGGCGCAAACCATCGCATTGTACCCACAAGTCGGCATCAATCTGCACCGTAATCGTCTGTTCGATGTTGACGCTGAGCATGGTAGTAGCTATTTCGGCGGCTGCCAGCACCTGCACCGGCCCCACCTGTAACTCCAGCTTTTTATCAACCGCGCCTACCTTCGATGCGTCAGTCATTTGCGCGATAAGATCGGTCAGTTGTTGTGTTGCCCCGGAGATTTTGTTGGCGTAACGTAATGCTTGCTGCGAATCGATGCGCGCGCTTTGCCGTTTGAGCATCGATGCATAGCCACTGATGGCGCTGAGCGGCGTGCGCAATTCGTGCGAGGCGGTCACGATAAATTCGTCTTTCAACCTGTCCATGCGCTGCAATTCCGCGTTGGTCTCGCGGATCTTCTCGAAAAGCTGGGCGTTGCGGATGGCGCTGGCTGTCTGCCCCGAAATCGCCAGCAGCGTGCTGACCTCTTCTGGCCGGAAGACGCGATCTTGCCAGGGCGTATGCACGGCCAGGATGCCAACCAGTTCTGACTGGTAGCGCACGGGGATCATCAGCATCTTGTGGCTGTGCGTCTCGCGCAGGAAAATCGCGCCGCCCACCGAACTTATCTCTGCCAGTTCATCAATGCGGTCGGTATCCAGGTAGAAAAACGTGTCCGCCTCCACCAGCTTGCCCAGGATCGAGTGCCGAAAGGGCAGGCGGATCATATTTATCAGGTCTTCGTGCTGCTCGCGATTCCCTATCTGGGTGGCGTCATACCACTTGCCGGTGCTATCGTAGATGGCCTGCGCGATCAATTCTTCGCCATCACCAGCTAGCTGGAAAAACGTGCAGAGGCCCGCCTGCACCAGTTTGGCCGATGTTTCCACGAATTTGTGCAGCAGTTCTACCAGGTTCAGCACGCTGCTGATGGTCTGCAAGGCGCTGTTCATGGCGGCTAACGATTCTTCGCGCTGGCGCGCCTTCTTGACCGAACGGCGCGAGCGGTCGTAGAGCTTGGCATTCTCAATGCTGACCGTGATGAGTTGTACCATCGTTTCCAGCACCACAACGTCTTCGGGGCTGAACGCATCGGGGCGCGCGCAGGTAAGGGAAAGCGAGCCGACCACGCGGTTAAACATTTTCATGGGCAGCAGCAAGAAACTTTCCTCGCCGGTCTGATCTCCCCACACGCCTTTCAATAGCTCCTCGTATTCTCGCACATGCTTTGGTTCCTGGGCCGGCGATAACAGCACGGTACTTTGCTGTTCTTGTGTGACTTTCCACCACACGGGGCGCTCGGTGGGCAAGGCAATCAGGGGGCGTTCATAGAGTCCCTCGATGCGTTTGCCATGATCGATGGCAAATACGTCATAAATCTTGGTCGTATCGCGGTCATAGAAGGTGAGCAAGACAGACGTGACGGGTACAACCGCTCTGACGAACTGGTAGACGTTCTCCACGAGCTTTGAAAGGATAACATCCGACGGAAACGCTGTACTGATCTGCTGCAAACGTTTCATATAGTCATTGTTTCGCGCATTGAGGCGGCGCAGGCGGTCGTTCTGGAGGTAGAGTCCGAAGCGTTCGGCCCACTGCCATGCTTCATGGCTCTGGCTGTGTGGGAAGCCCGTAGATGGCGAGGTCTGGTAGAGGACGATCACGCCCAGGATTTGCTGCCCTCCCTTTTTGTTGGCGAGGTCGGTCAGCAAAAGCGGTTCAGGGATGGGTATGGTAAAAAAGCAGGCGGGCGTTCCCTCGTCGGGCGCGGTTGCGATGCCTCCAGGAGCATAGGTTGCTACGTACTCATCGTAGCTCAAGGTCATTAGTTCATTTTTGTGCCAGGCCACGCCTATCAAGCCCTGCCGGATGGCATAGGCTTCGCCCAGGGGAAAGAGGGCTGCGCGGGATGCTGCCACCGGTTCAAGCGAGGGCAAGGGCCGCGAAAGGCGGCGCATCCGTCCCGTTGTCGAGCTTACTGAACTGGCGGAACCGGATGCTTTGCGGCGGCTTATCGGGATGGTATCGATATTTTCAATATCCGTTGGCGATGGCGAGGAGCCGGCGCTTTTGGCGCGAATGTGGCGGCGAATCACCATCTGGCGGATGTTCTCGTCGTAGAGCGCGAGGCAGGCTCCCTGCGCCATAAACTGCTCCATCATCTGTTGTAGCAGGCTATTCAACAACGACAGGGGATAGCTTTCATCTGATTGTGTTTCTGACTCTCCCCAGATAGCGGTAGACATGCGATTTCACCTCACAGGGACACAGTTCGTTGCGCCCTCAAGCAGAACAAGCAAAGCAAAGACAGTGGTATGATGCATTTCATCCACGAAAATGTTTAGGGTCTGGATGTTGTCGATATTCCACACACTGTAGTGTAGCATATCATAGTCACCTCTTTTAATTCAACCATACTTATCCACAATTTAGAGGAGAAGTAGCTGTCTGCAAGAATCAGGGTTTGTGAATTATGGTGGTGGTGAGGAAGGCGACCGCGAGGGTCGCCTCTACTAAGACCGTCCTCTCTTGCATAACC
>DASTKD010000219.1:0-5240 GCA_035716135.1 Ktedonobacteraceae bacterium | reverse complement strand
AATTTACCCACGCTGTTGTCAACTCGTCCAAACTCTGGACGGCAGCCGACACCAATAGGAAGGTCGGATAACAAAAGGGCGACCCGCGCGGGTCGCCCTTTTTGATTGGCTCGCTTTGCTATTTATAGCGCCCCATGTACTTGTTGATGTCGAATGCACCGGCCTGCTGCGTCATTTGATGCGCCGCTTCATCCATGGTGGTGCGGTCATCCTGGTAGAAGAGGCCGACGTATGGCTTTTCGGTCTCCATCGACAGCTCCATCGCTTTGAAGCGGTTATGCGTGTCATGCTCGGCGGGCATGGGCGCGACCGTCGTTTTCCATGCATCCATCGTGTTGTAGAACGTCGGACATGGGCTAAGAACGTGGATGAACGAAAACCCCTTGTGCTGGATGCCCTGTTCGATCAGCGCCGCCAGTTCTTTTGGCCGTGATGAAAAGCCTCTCGCCACAAAACTGACGTTCAGCGAAAGCGCTGTGGCGATGGGGTTGAACTGCGAAGCCAGCAGACCGTAGGGGGTCGATTTGGTAGTGTGACCAGTCGGCGAGGTTGGCGAGGTCTGCCCTTTGGTCAGGCCATAGATCTCGTTATCCATGATTACTACCGTAATGTCGATGTTGCGCAGCGCGGCGTGAATGAGATGCCCGGCGCCAATGCTGAACATGTCGCCGTCACCGCCTACCGCCAGTATCGTCAGGTCGGGGCGCGCCATCTTCATGCCCTGCGCGATGGGCAGCGCGCGACCGTGCAGGCTGTGGAAGCCGAAGGTTTGCACAAAGTGCGGCAGGCGGCTGGAGCAGCCGATACCGGACACCACGACCGTTTCGTCGGGCGGCAGTTTCAAGACCGACAGGCTATTGTAGATGGCGTTGAGTACGCCAAAATCCCCGCAGCCAGGACACCAGGTTGGTTTCACCTCGCTTTTGTAATCTTTTGGCGTGAGAGTCAGGGTTGTTTGTGACACGATTAATTCGCCTCCTCAATTGCTTGCAGAATCTCGCCTGCGGTAAATGGTATGCCGCCAAATTTGTTGACGCGAATGGCTTTGAGGCCATATTTCGCGCCGAGCAAGTTGGCTAACTGACCAGAATAGTTACATTCTGGCACAATCACGGTTTTGACTGAGTTGATGAAATCCTGAATGGCGCGATCTGGCAGGGGCGAAAGCACGCGCGGATGCAGGGACGCTACTTTGTACCCCTTCGCGCGGGCGCGATCAACACCCTCTTGAATGGTGCCTTCGGTCGAACCCCAGCCAATCAGGCCAATCGTAGCATTATCGTCGCCATAACGCTGCGGTTGAGGCAGCTCAGCGGCAGCCGTTGCCAGCTTCTGGAAACGTTTCTGCATCATCGCGGTATGATCTGCTGGTTCATAATCGGGATGCCCGTGAATATCATGTTCCAGGCCGGTTGCGACGTAGGACATTGCTCCATGTCCGGGCGCTGAGGACGGGGAGATGCCGCTGGCGGTGTAGGCATAGCGCGCGAAGGCATGTTCGTCAACAACGCCTGCCGCGTGTCCATTGCCATTGCTCGACGCGCCATTCGTGCCGTTCTGAGCAGCGTGCAGGACACGTCTTACGCTTTCTCTAGGCTCGAATTTGCTGCGGTCAACGCTCTCCACGCGCGCGGTGAGCGACTGGTCGGTCAGGAAGATAACGGGTACCTGGTAGCGTTCGGCCATGTTGAAGGCATCGACCATCAGGGTGTAGCAGTCGGCCACGTCCGCAGGGGCGACAACGATACGCGGGGTGTCGCCGTGTCCGGTGTAGAGGGCGAAACTCAGGTCGGATTGCTCCATCTTGGTCGGCATTCCGGTACTGGGACCGGCGCGCTGGGCATCGACGATGACGGCGGGTAGTTCGGCCATCGATGCATAGCCAATGGCCTCACTCATCAGCGCGAAACCGGGGCCGGAGGTGGCGGTCATAGCGCGCGCTCCACCAAACGATGCGCCCAGTACTGAGGTCATGGCGGCGATCTCGTCTTCAGCTTGCAGGAAGGTGCCGCCGATCTGCGGTAGCTCTTTCGCCAGTCCCTCCATGATGTCGCTGGCCGGGGTGATGGGATAGCCGGCGAAGAAGTCGCAATGCGCCATCAATGCCCCGACTACTACTGCCTGGTTGCCGTTCAGCACGACGCGGTCGGCTTTTTCGACGGCTCCCAACTGGTAGGCGTCGCGCTTGGTCAGTTGCTCGGTCACGTACTTTTTAGAGACCTCTAGCGCCAGCATGTTCTTTTCCATCAAGATGGGATTGGCTTTGCGCGATTTGGAGAGCTTGGACTCCACTACCTGGGTAATGGCTTCCAGTGGCGGGCCGAATAGGCCGGAGATGGCTCCCATCATGACCATATTTTTGGTCTGGAAAAGCTGCACTTCTTTGCGCGCGATGTCGTTGAATGGAATGGGGTAGGTGATGAAATCGCCGCTATCGGGCGTGAAGTCGGATGGGTCATATATTAGCACGCCGCCGTGCCGCAATTCGCCGATATTGCGATCAAACGCCTCTCTGTTCAAACAGATCAGCACATCAGCAGAGTCGCCCATCGACTTCACCGGTTTATCGCTGATACGCACTTGAAACATACATGGTCCACCGAGAATTTCGGCGGGGAAGGTGCGGAAGGTATACACATGGTACCCCCACCGCGCGGCAGCCAGGGCCAGAATATCGCCACCCGAAATGGTTCCCTCGCCCGACTCGCCGCCAATCCTAATCGTTACTTCATTCTCCATCGAATGCTCCCTGGAAAAAATGTGTGACCGCGCCATTGTCCAACATATGGCGCGGCCCCGTAGTTGCGGGTGTGTCTCGTTTGTTCTCTAATTGAACGAACACCTCTAGAAATCTTGCCATGAAAAGCCACGTATCTATGCCTTCGTCTCGTCTCTGTTCTCAGGCGTCCCCAATGGCACGTACTGCTCTTGCGCGAAACGGGAGGAACAGAACTTCTCGTATAACATCCACCATTATATCACACTTCCCCGGAGATTAAACATGCGAACCCACGAATTTTATACAATTCGCGTTGCCATGCTACAATATATTTTATGGCAATTGCTTCTAAGAACATAGTAGTCAGCGAGTTTTGCATAAGAAGCGAGGGGAGGTGTCTCCAGGAGAAGAGAGAGCAGTATGAGAAGAAAGTCCTTGATAATTCTTGCAGCTATGCTGGCCGGTAGTCTATTGCTCGCGGCATGTAATATTCAAATTGGTGGAACGCCGCCGCCAGCAGGGCCACCTCCATCGCCCGTCGGGTTCCGCTCAGGAAGTGTACTTGGCATCGCTGGAAATGCTACCAGCCCCGGTTCTTTTCCAGGCATTCCCTGGGTGCGTCTGGGCTATCCAACCTGTGGCTCCAAAGATTTGAGCGGTCAAGTCCTCAAGGACACCATTGGCAGCTATCATAGCCAGGGTATGCGTGTCTTGCTCACCTACTGTCAGACCAGTGGCGAGAGTCTCTTTGCTACGACTCCCCTCAACGATGTAGCGCAGGCAGGCGCGGATGCGGTGCAGTGTGGCAACGAGCAGATGAAGCAAAGTGCTACTACCCTGTATGTCACGCCAGAACGCTTTGCCAGATTTTTTGATCTGTGCCAGAGCGCGGTCCACGCGGTAAGTCCTACTATCCCTGTTATTCTGGGAGCTATGGACCCTCTCGTCGTTCCTGACGACGATGCAAAATTGACGGACCAGGTTCATTACCTCGATGCCATGCAGTCCGCAATGAACTCTTCGGTGCATCCGGGAGGCAATTGGAACTGGCGCTCACAAATCCTGGGCCTCATCGATAGCTGGCACAATGGCTATCCCGACGCGGGTACGAACAATCTGTACCAGCAGTATGTTTACTGGGCGCAGCAACTCCATGTTAATAACACCGGCGGTAATTTAGGCAAACATCTCTGGGTGGTCGAGGGTACGGGTTGTGTCAACGGCTGTGGCCTTGATGCCAGCAATGCGCGCGAAGTGGCTATCTCGCATATAATAACGCTGATTACCGATGTGCAGACGACGATAAAGTACGGTGTGCCTTTCTTTTACTTTAGTGGCATGGACTTCTACAATGCCCAATACGGCTGGATATTTGGCGTTCTCGATGTGAATGGTCATCCCAAGCCCCTGCGCCAGGATCTCCAGATGGGTGCCGTCAAGCTAACGATGTCCTGCACCTCTGGCAAGATCGTCGTGACCGATCAAGAGCAGTTGCTGGCAAAGCTCTATAGCGGCTGCACAGTGCCGTCTGATTATAGCAGTACGCTGCAAAGTTGAAAAAAAGGGTTCACTCCCACGCAATACTTCTTCAACTTTGGCCCGTATCTGCGCTTTCAGCACTGCTTCGAGCGAGCGCTGCCAGACCCTTTTCGATGGCCTCGACTGCATCCTTGCTGCGAACCCCCAATTCGTGACGTGTGGCAAGCCACCTTGCCTCGTTATACGTCAGCCACACCTTTCCCTCTTCATCCTCCCAGGCAAGAGCCTTGACAGGAAGGTCAATACCAGCTGTCTGCTTATCTTGCATTAGGGGTGTGCCGCCTTTGGGATTACCAAAGATCAGCAATTCGGTCGGGCGAAGTTCCATACCTGCTTGCACGGCGTTCGCGGCATGGTCAATGCGAGCGAATACCAGCAAACCTGCGGAAGTGGCGGCGGCGGCCAATCGATCTATCGTTTCGCGGACACTGAACCTGCTCGCAACAGTGACCAGACCATTGCTACTCATGGATTTTCTCCTCATCAGTTAAAGAAGCTCTTTTCTCCTGAAGAGCATATCATATTATTGGATGGAAACGAAAATTGCCCTCTTCCCAACGCTATCGAGGTATGTTACAATACGTCCCACGAGGGCCCATAGCTCAGTGGTTAGAGCAGCTTGCTCATAACGAGTTGGTCGCTGGTTCAAATCCAGCTGGGCCCATTATAATTCGTAGTCTTTTGCCCACAGCACATTCTTTTCTTGATTATGCTTTGCCGCTACTAACCGAAAATGCATACTGGTGGTGTTAGACTATTCCAGAACAGAACGCGGCAAAGTAATTGCATTGCTTTCCAGTACCTCTCCCGCTAATTTCGTACTTCGCAACGATAAAGTCATCTGCTTAAAGATTCACTTTTTAAATGCAAACCGATAAAGTTGATCTCAAAGAATGCATGATGTAGTGTAGCATCAATGGATAAAAGAAGTTAAGATCACAACATTTACCATAGACTCTAAAAAATATTGTTATATTCTCTC
>DASTKD010000218.1:0-24813 GCA_035716135.1 Ktedonobacteraceae bacterium | reverse complement strand
AAAAGTCCTGGAATTTTCTAGCACATGCTTCAAGCCTAAAGCATCTTTACATGCAAAATGTAAGCGAAGTCTCGGACTTTTGTATTTGTTAATACCAACAACTGTGGCCCGTAACATGCTACTCATAGTAACACCTTCTTTAAGAGAAGTAGAAACAGGGAAAGCGCGAATACCAGTTATATTCAACGGTCAACATCTAACAATATACGATCGAATAGGACTAAAATCATAGCAAGGAACACACCTTTCATTAAGGTATGAGAGATTTTTGCGTTTCTAATCAAGAGCCATATCAAATCGGTCACTAGTATACATAAAAATGGATAAAATAGCAATATTTAATTTTGTACAATAGCCGATTATAAATACATAAATCCCCTTGCTTGCTCTAATTGGATAGAGAGGTTTGTGCGGAGCAGTCCGTCACCCTCCTCCCTTTTCACAAATATTGCATTATTGTGAAAAATAGTGTATGCTTATTACATCCTCTTCTTCTCGTGAATTGTTTCCTTCAACTGAAACAGCGCTCGCAGGGCATCTCCATTGCGGGGGCGCGCAGTTCACACGGCTTCGCATCTCCATCCATCCCTTTCTCGCTCAAAAGGGGGCTGGCGTCGATCAAGAAGACATGCTGTTCGCGCGAGTGTGTGAGAAACAGCCGGGTATGTCCGGTGATATGGAGAGAGGGTGAGCGCGCGAGATAAAGAAACGGAACCAGTACCATGACCGGGCGTAAATGGCAGCTATTTATAACTCTACATTTCTGCCAGTATTGATACAAGCGACACAGGAACAAAGAGTGAAGGAAGAAAGTGAACCGTATGGCAAATCAGAAAGAGGTTGTTTTCCTGGCGGCGGGCAAAACGAGCTGGAATACCTGGCGACGAGAACATGCTGAGATACAGGCTTTAGAGCCGGATCTGCACGATGCTGACTTGCACGATGCCGATCTACAGGAGTTTAATTTGCTCCACGCTGATCTCACGGGAGCCAATCTGCAAGCCGCGGACCTGCGAGGAGCGGATTTGCGCGAGGCGGACCTGCGTAATGCCGATCTAAGAGGTGCCGATTTGAGCGATGCTAATCTCCTGAAAGCCTGCCTCCGCTATGCGGACTTGCGTGGTGCCATCCTCTTCCGCACGATCCTGCAGGAGGCAGATCTCAGCAACGCAGACTTACGCGGAGCCAACCTGGATGGTGCCATCCTGAGCAGAACAAACTTCACTGGCGCGCACCTGTCCCAGGGAGGGGTCGAAGGAGCAGACCTCAAGGAGGTATCACGATGATGGAAGACCGCTACTATGTGCAACGCCTGACCGATCAGGTAATTTTGGTGCGGGAGCGCACGTCCCCGGAGGGGAAACCTGGACCCGATGATCGCATCGTGCGCTCATTCGGCATTCTCCACGACGCCTATGCGTATGTCGAGAGCATGAATGAGAAACAAAGAAAACTCGACGAACAATACGGTCGCTGGGCGCAGCGCACTTGATTTAAGAAAGGCAGAGAGTCATGGAAACCAATACAGACGGAACCTATTTTCAGGAGGGCGACCGCGTGCGTGTCAGGCGCACAGGCGAGCAGGGGAGAATCAACGCGGCTGACGGGGGCGTCGTCTATGTCATCATGGATGGCACCAGAGAGACCCGGCTCTTTTCAGCGCGCATCGACGAGGACTCCTACATTGAACTGGTCACTGCTGAGGTGGAAGCCGTCCCTGGGGAGTGAATATGAGAAGAGATCCTTCTGGAAATGTCGCTGTGAAGACGGAACAAAGAGATGATACCATTGCTCTTGTTTCTCTTTCCCCTGTAGAGGATGCACCGGTTGGATCATTTCGCCGTGTATTGAAGAATCGCTCGTTTTTACTGCTCTGGCTGGCACAATTGCTCTCGCAGAGCGTTTTTAACGCTGCCAATTATGGCGTCATTGCCATTGTGACGGCGGTCACTCACTCGACCGTGATGGTCGGCCTGGCTATCGTCTCGTTTACTCTACCTGCCGTACCATTTAGTTTGCTAGCGGGTGTCTATGTCGATTACCTGGATAAGCGGCTCGTGCTATGGGTCAGTAACGCCTTGCGAGCAGTAACTACTGGCCTCATCGTAGTCGCGCTGCTCTGGAACCCGCAAATGCTCGTTCCGCTCTACTTCCTGACATTTATGATTTCGTTAGTGACCCAGTTCTTTACACCTGCCGAGGCATCCGCCATCCCCTTGCTGGTGAGCAAGCACGATCTAGCGCCTGCGCTCTCGCTTTTCAACATCACCCTCACCGCCGCGCAAGCTCTGGGCTTTTTGGTATTGGGCGGGCTTCTGACAGTACTTTTTCCCTCCTTTCATCTTTCCTTTGGCTTTCTTCACGTACAGGTTCAATCCTTTGATATGCTCTTCGCGTTGGCCGCCCTTGTCTATCTCATTTGCGCCTTTCTCATTCTGGCGATTCCCAAAAGCGCTCTGCGGCAGGAGCAAAGGACACAACCAGTGCTGCTCCGATCACCTGGGAAGCAGTCATGGAAGATCATACGGCACGACGTGAAAGAAGCCTGGGACGACACCCGCAAAGATCACAAGTTGCTGCTCTCCCTACTCAGGGTCTCGTTCGTCAGTATCTTGCTGCTGGTGATCGGCGAGGTGATAGGACCATTCGTTGTCAATGTGTTGCATCTACCTGTCCAGGCCATGCCCATTATTTTAGCTCCTGGAGGGCTTGGGCTGGTGCTGGGTGGTCTGCTCATGCCTGCTCTCACGCGGCGGCTGGGCCAGAACCGCACCATCACTCTCGGTAGCCTGTGTACCGCTGCTTGTTTGATCCTTATCCCGCTTGGTCACTTCCTCTGGTTGCGGTTGGCTCTACCCACCGCCGGGATTCTCTATTATGTGGGTGCGGTCACGTTTATCTTAGGAGTAGCATTGGACATGGTGAACATTCCCGCGCAAACGGTGATGCAGGAGCAAGCGCTGGAGGAGGAGCGAGGGCGATTGTTTTCTTTCCAGTCGATGTTGTTTAATGCTGGCTCGATTCCGGTCCTGCTCTTTGCAGGCGTGATTGGTGATACGTTGGGGAGCGAGGCTGTCATGTATATACTGGCTACGGCTATTTTGTGCTTCTGCTGGTGGGCAGCACGCTATAGTCATCGCGCATATGTCTCGTGAGCCGTGCGGAATCATGTTACCATTGGAGATGCCGAACCCGGATAGAATCGTATCTGGACGAGTACAAAGGCCCCTGCCATCCAGGGTTATCCCGCCTGCCAGACTTGCACCGTCTTATCCCAGGAAGCGGAGACGATACGCTTGCCATTGTGCGACCAGGCTGCTGAGCGTACCGCGTTGGCATGACCGGAATAGGTGAAGACGTTACCACCATCCGCCGCGTCCCAGACCTGCGCCGTCTTATCCTGACCGGCGGAGACGATGCGTTTGCCGTGCGGTTCCCATGCGGCTGTGTAGACGAAATCGGATTGACCGTAGTAAATGTAGAGGTGATCGCCGGTTGTGGCGTCCCAGATCTGCACCGTCTTGTCGCTGCTCGCCGAAGCGATACGGCTGCCGTCGGGCGACCATGCTACCGACCAGATCGATGCGCCTGAGTAAGGCCGGTACGTATAAAAAGTGCTACCAGTGGTCGCTTGCCAGACCTGTACCGTGCCATCGGCCCCTGCTGAAGCAATTTTTTTGCCATCGGGAGACCACGCGACCGCGAATATGGAATCTGCATGTCCGCGATATGTATGAAGAGGTCTACCACTTGCGGCATCCCAGACTTGCACCGTCTTATCACCGCCCGCCGAGGCAATCCGCCCGCCATCAGGAGACCATGCCACCGACCATACCCATGAAGAATGCCCACTATACGTGAACGGGTTTCCTCCCGCCGCGTCCCAGACCTGCACCGTCTTATCGTAACTGGCGGAAGCGATACGGCTGCCATCGGGCGACCATGTTACGGCATAGACAGAATCTCCATGACCAGTATAGGTGTAGAGGTTGCCGCCACTGGTGGCATCCCAGACCTGCGCCGTCCTGTCGCTGCTCGCCGAGGCAATGCGCTTATCATTGGGGGACCAGGCCGCGCACCATACATACCCGATATGTCCGCGATAGGTATAGATACTGCTGGAGGTCGGAGCAGAAGAAACTGGCCTCTGGGATGTATGGAGATGTGAGAGCAAAATAGCCCCGCCTCCCACTGCGGTCGCTGCCGCCACTCCTGCCACTCCCAGCAGGACAGCGCGCCGGGATATACCCTGTGAGCGCCTGCCGGATGATAAAGCCGTCGTCGATGGCTGATCAAGAGTCAGGGTCTCGCGCGGCAAAAGATGCGTTTCATTGGAGGGCGAGGGATGTTCAGGTGGCCGGGGCGAAGACAGCACCGGCGTGATTGAGGATGCCGCCGGAGATGCTATCTGAATTGAAAAAGGGACCGTATCTGCCGGCGAAGATGGCTGTTCGAGCGATTCTAGCGTACCGGCAAAGCCATTCGGATTAGTGGGTTCTTGCTGGTAAGCCTGCTCCAGGGCAACCGCGAATTCCTGGATTCTGGCGAAACGCTGCTGCGGATCTTTGGCAAGCGCGCGCATCACGACCGCCTCGATTGCTGGCGAAACTCCGGGGATTCTCTCGCGCAATAGAGGAGGAGAGGTAAGGGCATGTTTCACCGCAATCTCAGTAAAGGTGCCTTGAAAAGGCCGCGTTCCGCACAGCCATTCGTAAACGACCACGCCCAGGGCATATTGATCGCTGGCGGGAAACGCCTGGAATTGAATCTGTTCAGGGGCCATGTAGGCTATGGTACCAACCAGGTCTTGCGCGCCCGCGCTGCTATGATAGAGCGAACCAATCACGAGAGCAATACCAAAATCGCTCACCAAAACCTCGTTGCGCCTGCCCAACAACATATTTTCCGGTTTGACATCGCGGTGAATCACTTTTTGATCGTGCGCGTACTGCAAAGCATCCGTGATCTGATTGACATAACTTACGATGGTCGAGAGGGGCAGGGGCCTCCCTCTGGCGTGTAGCTTGCGTAAATTGCCATTGGGAGCATAATCTACTACCAGAAATGGCGTTGTGTTCTCCACCCCAAATTCCAGCACGCGAACAATATGAGGATGAACCAGGCGAGCAATGGTACGGGCCTCGGTATGAAAATGCTCTATCTCATCGCTATCTAACTCGGTACGGAGTACCTTAATGGCAGCCGAAGTTCCCAGGTAAATGTGTTCGCCCAGGTACACTTCAGCGAAGCCGCCCTGTCCTAGCAACTTTACCAGGCGATAGTTACCAAGTTGTTGCCCCACGCGATCCGCCATCACCGTCTCCTTTGCCATGCATACGGGCTGATGTGTATTTGGCAGGTGTCCCAATCCATTCTATAGAAATAGAGTAACCACGTCAAGATTTTTCGTTGAAGAAAAAAGAGGTCATTTTTTCCTTGACAAACAACTCAACCGTCAGTTATACTCTATGCAAACGTGTGCATATCTCTTTAGATGGTTTTTCAGGTTGGTGCAAACGTGTGCAATGCCAGGCTAGCGTACTGCGTGTTTCGCAAGAAAGGCTGGGTCGCTTGAGCCGACAAGAGATTTCTATCGAAGATATTGCCAGAGTTGCCGGCGTCTCACACTCGACGGTCTCGCGCGCCCTCCATGATAGCTCGCTCATTCGCCTTGAAGTGCGCGAGCGCATCCAGCGCCTGGCAAATGAAATGGGCTATACGCCCAACGCCATTGCGCAAAGCTTGCAGACGCGGCGCACCAGTACCATCGGCCTCGTAGTTACATCGATTGATGATCCTTTCCTCGGTGATGTTGTCAGAGGCGTTGAAGAAGTGGCTCGTAGCGGCGGTTTCAGCGTCTTTCTCAGCGCTACTCACAATGATCCTGACCAGGAGATGGAAATCATTGAAACCTTCCATCGACGGCGCGTTGACGGCATTCTCGTTGCATCGTCCCGTATCACCACCAAATACAAGAAGCGTCTAGATCATATTCACCTGCCAACGGTATTTATCAACAGCCAGGCAGAATCGCAGGATGATTTGTTGCACTGGGTTGCGGTAGACGACCGCGCGGGGGCGCAACTTGCCGTTGAGCATTTGTTGCGGCTTGGTCATCGTTCCACCGGCTATCTTGGCGTGAATTGCAGACCAAAATCAAATCAGCAGCGACTTGAGGGATACCAGAATGCGCTGGCAATCGCTGGCATGGCGGGCCAGAGCGAATGGGTAGTAATCGCACCCGGCGCTGAGGCATCCGATGAGGAAGATGTCGCGGCAGCCCAGGTGCAGCTGCCTCACCTGCTTGCTGCTGGCGTTACGGCTGTTTTTTGCTACAACGATATGGTCGCCATTGGCGTACTGATGGCCTGCAAAGAACGAGGTATCGCGGTTCCGGGTGAATTGAGCGTTGTCGGCTTCGATGACATCAGGATGGCAAGCTATGTCTCGCCAGCGCTCACCACAATTCACCAGCCCAAAGTTGAGCTTGGTCGCCTCGCAACCGAAGTGATGCTCGATTTGTTGAACGATCGTCCGGCAAAGAATCACATATTGCAGCCAGCGCTTATCACTCGTGACAGTACAGCTCCTTATGAATATTCTCGACCAGGACCGGTCTTGTCATCCTGAGCGAAGGATGACAAGCGGGGTGTGTAGCTAAAGTCAGGGAAGGAGGATGGCGCATATGCCTGCTCACATAAAGATGGGCGTCATCGGCCTGGGCCGCATGGGGCAGTTATATACAACTTTGCTGGCCTCTCAAATAAACGGGGCAAGCCTGTACGCGGTCGCGGAAGTAAATGAGCAGGTGCGATCCCGCGTGGCAAGCGAAATAGTAATTTCTCATGCTTTTGCTGATTTCCATGAACTAGTGGCCTTGCCCGATTTGAACGCGGTCATTATCGCCACGCCAACCAGCACGCATCATGAGCTTGTTGTCGCAGCGGCCGGGGCGGGCAAAGCTATTCTTTGTGAAAAACCCCTGGCCCTGACACTGACCGAAACCAGGTCCGCGCTGGAAGCTGTGGCGCGCGCGCAGGTGCCGCTCCAGGTTGGTTTTATGCGCCGCTTCGATGCAGCGTACCAGAAGGCGAAAGCGTTGATCGATAGTGGTCAGATCGGCTATCCGGTCACATTTAAGTCGCTCAGCCGCGACCCATTCTGTCCGCAGATTGAGTATGCAGACCCGCAAAAGAGTGGGGGCCTGATTCTCGACATGGGCATTCACGATATTGATCTGGCTCGCTGGCTTATGGGCAGCGAAGTTGAGCGTGTCACGGCGGAGGGAACCACCCTCGTATGCAAAACATTGGAAGCCGTCGGCGACATCGACAATGCTTTGATTAACCTGCGCTTCAAGAGCGGCGCGCTGGGGAATATCGAGGTGAGCCGCAACGCATTCTACGGCTACGATATTCGCACCGAAGTTCTCGGCTCCGAGGGCGCGGTGATGATCGGCGTTCACCAGCATACACCTGTGTTGCTCCTGACGCGCGGCGGCGCTCAGTACGACATCACACCATATTTGATGGAGCGCTTCGGTGATGCTTACCGGACTCAAGTGCAACATTTCGTCGATTGCCTGCTTAGCGGTCAAACGCCTCTCGTCGGCGGCGCTGACGCTTATGCCGCCTATGAGATCGGCGTAGCGGCTACACAATCTTTCCAGACCGGAAGGCCGGTGGCCCTGGAAGAATTAAGGACGTGATACTATGCAGCAATATGATTCTCATAACCTGATTATCCATCCCGGTAGTTCTGCCGACCCCGATGTCGTCGTTGAGGTCACGCCAGCGCTGGCTGGCTGGGATTATGTCTCCTTCCAGTTGCGCCGCTTGCCGGCAAAGCGCGCCTGGATGTTTGCGACCGGCGAATGCGAAACCGGAATTGTTGTACTCAGTGGCCGTCTAAGCGTTGAGTCGGATAAAGGCAGGTGGTCGCATATTGGTGAGCGAGAAAGCGTCTTCGCTGGTTTGCCATCTGCCCTGTATTTGCCCAGGCGTACAACATTGACCGTCAACGCGGAAACCGCTTGTGAGTTCGTCGTCGCTCAAGCACCAACCGACCTGGATCACCAGCCACGCCTCGTTACGCCGCGTGATGTGGAGATCGAAATTCGCGGCGGGGATCATGCCACGCGGCAGATCAACAGCATCATACCTCCGGGTTTCCCGTGTCACCGTCTCGTCATCGTAGAGGTCTATACGCCCGCAGGCAACTGGTCGAGCTACCCACCGCATAAGCATGATATTCATAAGATCGGCCAGACTGGAAACATAGTGGAAGCCGATCTTGAAGAGGTTTATTTCTATAAGCTGGACCGGCCAGAAGGCTTCGCCTTTCAGCGTATCTATACCACGCCAGAATCTCCACTACACCGCGCCGGTTTCCCTATCGATGCCGTCCTCTTAGCGCGTAATAACGATGTCGTGCTTGTACCGGAGGGTTATCACCCGGTAAGCAGCCCTCCCGGTTATATGACGTACTATCTCAATGTGCTGGCTGGCAGCGCACAATCGCTTGCCAATAGCGAAGACCCTGACCACGCCTGGGTCAAGCAACACTACCAGTCGGTTGATGCGCGTGTGCCGCTTTACGAGGTAAAAAACCGCGTCGAGTAAAAACGGGAGCCAGAGATGGAAACCACTCGCAAAACATACGACCTGATCGCTATGGGACGCTCTTCCATCGATCTCTACTCCAACGACATTGGCGCGCCGTTCGAGGAGATCACCAGTTTCGCGGCCTATGTCGGCGGCTGCCCGACCAATATCAGCGTTGGCGCGCGGCGTCTGGGCCTGCGAACCGCGCTTCTGACGGCGGTTGGAGAAGACCAGGTAGGTAACTTCATCCTGCATTTTCTACGCCGCGAGGAGGTAGAAACGCGCTTTATCCCACGCAAGCCAGGGAAACGCTCCAGCGCGGTGGTGCTGGGCATCGAGCCGCCTGACCGCTTTCCATTGACCTACTACCGTGATAACTGCGCCGACATCGAACTAACCATCGACGACGCGCTGGCAACTCCCCTGGCGGATTGTCACGTCCTGTTAATCAGTGGCACCGGCCTGAGCAAAGAGCCGAGTCGCAGCGCGACGCTTTTTGCCGCCGGGATGGCGCGTCAGGCGGGCGCGACGGTGGCGCTGGACATCGATTATCGCCCTGACCAGTGGACGGACCAGCGCGCTTTTGGAGTCAACCTGCGCGCTGCGTTGCCTCTGGTTGACATTGTGATAGGCACGGAAGATGAAATCAACGCGGCCATGCTCACCGATGCCGCGCAAATCAGCATTGCCCATTCACAGATTTCAGATGCGCGCGTGCATGGCGATACCGCTAGCGCCATACAGGAACTCTTGACGCTGGGGCCGCGCGTCCTGGTGCAGAAACGCGGAGCCGGCGGGGCCAGCGTTCACCTGCTGCCAGAAGCGAAAACAGGGGAGATCAGGCGCATCGATGTGCCGGGCTTCGCGGTAGAGGTGCAAAATATTCTGGGCGCGGGCGATGCTTTCGCGGCGGGTTTCATCTATGGCGTTGTTCATGGGTGGGATTGGTACAGGGCGGCGCGTATGGGCAATGCCTGTGGCGCAATCCTCGTCACCAAACATGGCTGCGCCAATTTCATGCCCACATATGATGAGTTGATGGCATTCATTTCAGATCACGGCGGCTTATAGCTGGTAATGTAAGCGTAGATTGTGCATAGTGACGTGGAGAAAAACTATGAACAACCCGACAACCGGACGTATGACTATGGCTCAGGCTCTGATCGCCTTCCTCAAGAACCAGTACGTGGAGCGCGATGGCGTTGAGCAGGCATTTTTCGCCGGATGTTTCGGCATCTTCGGGCATGGAAATATCGCGGGCATCGGGCAGGCGCTGCAACAAACGCCCGAATTTCGTTACTACCAGGCTCGCAACGAACAGGCGATGGTACACATTGCGACGGCCTTTGCTAAAACCCGCAATCGTCTGCAAACCTTCGCCTGTACCTCGTCGATTGGCCCCGGCGCGACAAACATGGTAACGGGCGCGGCTACCGCTACTATCAACCGCTTGCCCGTACTCTTGTTGCCCGGCGATATTTTCGCGCGCCGCAATGTCGCGCCCGTCCTGCAACAGCTCGAGTCCGAACATAGCCAGGATATTTCAGTCAATGATTGCTTCAAGCCGATCAGCCGCTACTGGGACCGCATCACGCGCCCGGAGCAACTGTTGACCTCCTTGCCCGAAGCGATGCGCGTATTGACAGGCCCTTCTGAGACTGGCGCGGTCACGCTGGCTCTGCCCCAGGATGTGCAGACCGAGGCATACGTCTATCCGACAGCGTTCTTTCACAGGCGAGTATGGCATATTCCGCGCAACCGCCCTGATCGCCAGGCGTTGGAGCAGGCGGCCACCTGGATACGCACCTGCCAGCGACCTTTGATTGTGGCAGGTGGCGGCGTTATTTACTCGGAAGCAACGGATGCCCTGCAACAATTCGTCGATCAAACGGGCATTCCGGTCGGCGAGACGATGGCGGGCAAGGGCAGTCTACCCTACGACCACCCGCTCAATCTTGGAGCAATCGGCGCTACCGGCACCTTCGCGGCTAACCGTATCGCGCGCGATGCCGACCTGGTAATCGGTATTGGCACCCGTTATAGCGACTTTACCACCTCTTCAAAGACCGCCTTCCAGCATCCCAACGTGCGCTTCATTAACATCAATGTGGCCGCGTTCGATGTGGCTAAGCACCTGGCGTTATCACTCGTTGGCGATGCCAGGGCCACGCTGGAAGAGTTACTCGCGCTGCTTGAAGGGCGCGGTGAAGTGAGCCGCTATCGCGTGGAGCAGGAGTATCGCCAGCATTGCGAGCAGCTTCACAGCGCATGGGATGCCGAGGTCGAGCGTATCTACGCGCTTCGCCATGAGCCGCTGCCGGGCCAGGGAGAGTTGATAGGCGCGGTGAACGAGCGCAGCAATCCCGGCTCCATCATGGTCTGCGCGGCGGGCAGTCTCCCCGGCGACCTGCACAAGCTCTGGCGCGCGCGTCACCCCAAAAACTACCACATGGAATACGGTTATAGCTGCATGGGTTATGAGATCGCCGGTGGCCTGGGGGCAAAGATGGCCGCGCCAGACCGTGATGTGTACGTGATGGTTGGCGATGGTTCATACCTGATGATGAGTAGCGAAATCGTCACCTCCATCCAGGAAAACCGCAAGCTGATTATCGTGCTGCTCGACAATCAGGGCTTCAAGAGCATCGGCGCGCTTAGCCGCTCGCTTGGTCAGGACGGTTTTGGCACGCGCTATGCCTACCCGCGCGACGGGGCGTTGCCGGGAGACACGGCGAGTATGGACGTTCAGGCATTGCCGGTTGACCTGGCGGCAAACGCGCGCAGCCTGGGCGCGTTTGTTATCGAATGCAAGACCTACGCCGATTTCGTAGCCGCGCTCGCGGCAGTACGAACGACTGATCGCACATCGGTTATCTACATCCAGAACGATCGCTACGAGGCAGTACCCGGCTATGAAAGCTGGTGGGATGTTCCGGTCGCTGAAGTCAGCGCCATGCTCCAGGTGCAGGCCGCCCGCGCCGAGTGGGAAACCATGCGAGCGCAAGAGCGCTATTTCCTGGAGCAATGAAATCGGGGCTGTATTCCCGCCACTATTTAATCTTTTGAGATGGAAAGCGCCATTCAAAGAAAGGAGAAAATTAGCGAGAACAGATCAGAACGCTACATCATGTAGTTCGGCTCGTGTCACCAGGGAGTGCATGAGCGGTGAGCCACTACAAACATTGCTTATTGTATTTTTAGCGGTTCTCAACTGTAACCCAGGGAGGGTAAGATGCACCGGCTTTTCAAAAAAATTGTACCTCTGGTAGTATTGCTACCATTACTGCTGGCCGCCTGTGGTTCTGGTGGCACTAATAATAACGGTAATGGCACCACGACCACCGGCAGTTCTTCATGTCCTGCGTCTCGCGCGAACCTCAAGTTCTACGTCATCACGCACGGCCAGGCTTCGGACCCGTTCTGGTCGGTAGTCAAGAGGGGCGTTGACCAGGCAGCCCACGACATGTGCGTCACAGCGATCTACGAATCGCCAACCGGCACCACCTTCGACGTGGTAGCTATGGCCCACCTCATTGATACCGCAGTGGCAACTCACCCCAGCGGTCTGGTTGTCTCTATCCCCGACCCTAAAGCTCTCGGTCCCTCGATCAAAGCTGCTGTCGCGGCTAATATCCCGGTGATCTCGATCAACTCCGGTTCGGATGTTGCTAAGAGCCTGGGCGTGCTGGTTCACATCGGCCAAACAGAGGAACAGGCTGGCATTGGCGGCGGGCAGAGAATGGGTGCCGCCGGCGTCAAGCACGCCCTCTGTGTCAACCAGGAAGTCGGTAACGCCGCTCTTGAACTGCGCTGTAAAGGTTTTAAGGAAGGTCTGACCCAGACAGGCGGCACCGTCACCGAAATCGGCGTCAACCTGAGCAACCCGACGCAGACCCAGCAGACCATCCAGGCGGCGCTCCAGCACGATCCCAGCATTGACGGCATCCTGACGCTTGGCCCTACCGGCGCTAGCCCGGCCATCAAAGCCCTCCAGGCGCTGAATAAACTGGGAACGATCAAGCTCGCTACCTTCGACCTGTCATCCGATGTGCTGAATGCCATCAAGAATAATCAGATGCTATTCGCCATCGACCAGCAGCAGTACCTCCAGGGCTACCTGCCCATCGTCTTGCTGACATTGTACGCAACGAATCTCAATACCATTGCGAACGATGTCCTCCAGACCGGTCCAGGCTTTGTCACAGCATCCAACGTGAACCAGGTCATCCAGTTGACGGCTGCGGGAACGCGCTAGCCAGTATGCGGGGGCGACCGCAAAGATCGCCCCTGCATACATTGTTCCAGGAGGGAAATATGAGTGTCATCGCAAACGCGCGGAGGGCGCGCTCCAGTCCATGGCGGCGGCTCCTGGTGCGCCCGGAAACGGGGGCAGTTGCCGGTTCAGCCGCCGTGTGGATCTTCTTCGCCATCGTCGCGGGAAGCTATGGTTTTGTTAGCTCGCTGGGCGCGTCAAGCTATTTGAGCGTCTCGGCTGAACTGGCTATCCAGGCCATACCTGTAGCCCTGCTGATGATCGGTGGGGAATTTGACCTGTCGGTTGGTTCGACCGTTGGCGCGACTGGTATGTTGATCGCCATCTTGACTACGCACTACGGCTGGAATGTCTGGGCGGCGATTGTGGCGGCTCTGGTCTTCGCAGCCCTGATCGGCGTCGTAAACGGCTACCTGGTACTGCGCACTGGACTGCCATCATTCATTGTTACCCTGGGTACCGCCTACATCCTGCTCGGTAGCACAACCGGCCTGACCGCTCAATTGACCGGCCTCACTGTAGTGAACGGCGTCGATCAGGCACCGGGATTTGCTTCCGCGCGCGCCATCTTCGCCACCGCGCTGGGTGGCGGACAGCTCTATCCCATTGAAATACTCTGGGCTTTGGCGCTGGTGGTGCTGGCGACATGGTTGCTGCTGGGTACCTCTTTCGGCAACTGGATTTTTGGGGTGGGCGGAGATGCCAATGCCGCGCGCAATATTGGCGTGCCGGTAAAACGAGTGAAAATCCTCCTCTTTGTGGGTACCGCGCTGGGTTCCTGCTTGCTGGCAATCATCCAGGTGATGACTTTTACGAACGCTGATGTTTTGCGCGGTCAGGGCAACGAGTTCTACGCCATTGTCTCGGCAGTCATTGGTGGCGTATTGCTCACTGGCGGTTATGGTACGGCTATTGGTGCCATGTTCGGAGCGCTGGCCTTTGGCATAGTAGAAGAGGGCATCGTCTTCGCGGGCGTTGACGCTAACTGGTACAAGGCCGTCGTTGGCGTAATATTGTTGCTCGCTGTGCTGCTCAACAGCTACGTGCGCAAACTGGCACTGGAGGCGCGACGATGAGTACGATGAATGCACAAAGCACTCCCCTGATCGAAGTGCAGGGTGTCTCAAAATACTTCGGTAGCGTGGTTGCGCTGAAAGACATCTCTATGAAAGTGAATGCTGGCGAAGTCATGTGCCTGCTGGGCGACAACGGCGCGGGCAAATCAACCCTCATCAAAATCCTCTCCGGCGTCCACCGCCCCGGCGATGGTCACTATATGGTCGAGGGCAAGGAGGCGCGTTTCTCCTCCCCGCGTGATGCCCTCAACGCCGGTATTGCGACCGTCTTCCAGGACCTCGCCATGATCCCGCTCATGGGCATCTCGCGCAACTTCTTTCTCGGCTCGGAGCCGACGAAGGGCTGGGGGCCATTTCGCCGCTTCGACGCGAAGTTTGCCGACCGCATCACGCGCGAAGAGTTGCTCAGGATAGGTATCCAGATACGCGACACCGGACAGCCGGTGGGTACACTTTCCGGTGGTGAGCGCCAGTCCGTCGCCATTGCGCGCGCGGTCTACTTTGGAGCCAAAGTATTGATCCTCGACGAGCCAACGGCAGCGCTGGGCGTCAAAGAGGCAGGTATCGTACTGCGCTACATCGCGCAGGCGCGCGCCAAAGGACTGGGAGTGATCTTTATTACACACAACCCCCACCACGCCTATCCCATCGGAGATCACTTTACGCTGCTCAATCGCGGGCGCAGCCTGGGAACCTTTGCCAAATCCGAGATCAGCCGCGAGGAGCTAACTTCGATGATGGCGGGCGGCGAAGAACTGGAGGTCTTGAGCCACGAACTGGCCGAGTTCGCGCGCACCGATGCCCTCGCGGGTGCTTCTCTGGCCGAAGCCGCGCGCGAATTCGAGGAAGAAGCCGAATCACTTGAAGACGCGGCCAGTGAGCATCAGGATACTCTAAATCGTGTCTCCACGGACAGCCAGTGAAATTGAAGGGTCGATAACATGATTCAAGATGGACAACTGCTCAATTATAGCGGCGGGAAGTGGCAGCGCTCGCGTGCGAGTGAATTTCTGGATGTGCGCAATCCGGCCACCGCCGAGACGATGGTGCGCGTGCCTCTCACACCGGGCGAGGAGGTGGACGAGGCGGTACGCGCGGCACAACAGGCGTTTTCCGACTGGCGGCGCACGCCGCCGACCGAGCGTATCCAGTACCTCTTCAAGTTGAAGAAACTGCTCGAGGAGCATTATGATGAGATCGCGCGACTGACCACGCAGGAGTGCGGCAAGACCCTGGCCGAGTCGAAAGGCGAGTTGCAGCGCGGTATCGAGAACGTTGAGGTGGCTACTGGCATTCCTTCGCTCATGACGGGCTACAACGTGGAGGACATCGCGCGCGGCATCGACGAGCATATGTTTCGCCAGCCGGTGGGCGTCGTGGCGGCTATCACGCCGTTCAACTTTCCCAGCATGATCCCGCTCTGGTTCCTGCCCTACGCCATCGCCTGCGGCAACTGCTTCATACTCAAACCTTCGGAGAAGGTGCCAATGACGATGAGCCACGTTTTTGAACTCATCGATCAACTGGGTCTGCCACCAGGCGTGGTCAGCCTGGTCAACGGCGCGAAAGGTACGGTCGATGCCCTGCTCGATCATCCTGGTATCCAGGCAATCTCCTTCGTTGGCTCGTCTCCGGTGGCGAAGTACGTCTACAGCCGCGCGACGGCCAACGGGAAACGCGCCCAGTGCCAGGGCGGCGCGAAGAACCCGGTCATCGTCTTGCCCGACGCAGATATGGAGATGGCAACTCGCATCATCGCCGACTCCTCCTTTGGATGTGCCGGTCAGCGCTGCCTGGCAACATCGGTGGCGATCACCGTTGGCGAGGCTGGCGGCATTTTCAGAAAGCAGATCGCCGAAGTGGCGGCTGCGCGCAGGGTCGGCTATGGGCTTGATACAGCCGTTGAAATGGGGCCTGTGATTACGCCTGAGAGCCAGCAGCGCATCGAGTCGTTGATTGGGAAAGGTGTGAGCGAGGGCGCTGAAACGCTTGTCGATGGGCGCGGCGCATCCATCTCCGGTTACGAGCGCGGCAACTTCATCCGTCCAACGGTACTCAATCATGTTGATCCGCGCAGCGAGATCGCAGGTACCGAGATTTTCGGCCCCGTCCTCAGCCTGATGCACACGCAGACCGTCGATGAGGCGATTGCTCTGGTGAATAACTCGTCCTATGGCAACATGGCCTGCCTTTTCACCAACAGCGGCGCGGCGGCGCGCAAATTCCGCCACGAGGCGCTGGCGGGTAATATCGGCATCAACATTGGTGTGGCCGCACCAATGGCCTTCTTCCCTTTCTCCGGTTGGAAAGATAGCTTCTTCGGCGATATGCACGCCCAGGGACGCGATGCCGTCGAATTCTATACCCAGAAGAAGGTCGTGGTTGAACGCTGGCCCAGGGAGTGGTCGCGCACATTTTAGCCTGTAGCTGTAAGGGCGGCCCATTGACCCGCCCCGCGTGGAATCAAAGGATAAGGAAACCGTATGGCGAATATCCGTATTGCCAATGCCCCCTGCTCGTGGGGATCGCTCGAATTTGAAGGGTTGGTGGGCAAGAGTATCGCTTATGGACAGATGCTCGACGAGTTGCGCGATAGCGGCTACGTTGGCAGCGAACTTGGCGACTGGGGTTATATGCCCACTGAGCCAGCCCTGCTTAAAATGGAGCTGGAGCAGCGTCACCTGTCTATGGCCGGGGCATTTGTGCCGGTTGCGCTCAAACACAGAGACGCGCACGCGCGCGGCGAAGCTGACGCATTGAAGGTGGCGCAATTGCTGGCCGCAGTGAGCGATACGGAGGCAGAGGCGCAGCGTCCATTACTGATTCTCGCCGATGCGAATGGCACCGATGCTGTGCGCACGCGGCACGCCGGGCGTGTGACTGCGGACATGGGCCTCAGTCCGTCCGAGTGGCAAATATTCGCCAGCGGGGCCGGACGTATCGCGCGTACCGTGCGCGACATGACCGGCCTGCGGACGGCCTTTCATCACCATTGCGCCGGTTATGTCGAGACGCCAACCGAGATCGCGCATTTTCTGGATATGACCGATCCCAACCTGATCGGACTGGTATTCGATACTGCCCACTATCTTTTTGGAACAGGCAGGACTGATGCGGGTGACGTTCTAGAAGGGCTGGACCGCTTTGCCGGGCGTATCTGGCATGTGCATTTCAAGGATTGCCAGCCACAAATAGCAGAGCAGGCGCGCGCCGAAGGCTGGGACTATTTCACTTCATTGCAGCATGGCGTGTTTTGTGAACTGTGCAAGGGCTGCGTACCTTTTGCCGGCGTGGTTGAGCTGCTGCACAGGTATGATTACCACGGATGGATTGTCGTGGAGCAGGATATACTGCCGGGTATGGGCAACCCAAAGGAGAGCGCGGAGCGGAACCGGGCATATATTCGTGCTATTGGACTGTAGCGCGCGAGAACAGGAGGTATTTCATGCCAGCGCCATCGCTGAAAATAGGTTTGATCGGGGCCGGGCGCATCGGTCGCCTGCACGCTGAACATCTCACCTCGCGCATTCCGGCAGGCGATCTACTCATCGTAGCCGATGTGTTTGAGAAAGCTGCCCGCCAGTGCGCGGAACGCTACGCTATTGCCTCCTTCACGCAGGATTACCACATCGTGCTGGAACGCCCGGATATTGAAGCAGTGCTGATCTGTTCATCCACCGATACCCACGCTCGCATTATCGAAGAGGCGGCAGAGGCGGGAAAACATATCTTCTGCGAAAAACCGATTGCGCTCGATCTCCTGTCAATTGACAGGGCATTGGAAGCCGTGAAACGTGCCGGCGTCAAGCTCCAGATCGGCTTCAACCGGCGCTTCGACGCAAACTTCATACGCGCGCGCCGGGCCATAGAAGGTGGAGAGATTGGACAACTGTACCAGTTCGATATTACCAGCCGCGACCCTGCGCCGCCGTCAATAGAATATATTCGCGTTTCCGGTGGCATCTTTCTGGATATGACCATCCATGACTTCGATATGATCCGCTTTTTGATGGGAAGCGAAGTAGAGGAAGTTTTCGCTTTGGGAGGAGTCATGAGCGATGCCGCGATTGGCGAGGCGGGTGATGTAGATACGGCAGTTATTTCCCTGCGCCTGGCGAATGGGGCTATCGGCACGATCAGCAATAGCCGCCAGGCCGTGTATGGTTACGATCAACGCCTGGAAGTACTGGGCAGCGCTGGCGCAATCAGTATTGGCAACAACTACCCGAACACGGCGATTATCAGCGACGGACACAGCGTGCGACGCGACCTCCCACACTATTTCTTCCTTGAACGCTATAACGAGAGCTTTGTTGCTGAGATAAACGCTTTCATACGTGCTATACTTCATGATACGCCTGTACCCGTGAGCGGATATGACGGACGCGCGCCGGTCGTTGTAGCAATGGCCGCGCAGAGGTCCCTTCAGGAACACCGCCCGGTTCGTGTGAGCGAAATCGAACAGTCAAGAGACGAGGTCATATGAAGATCAAGATGAGCAGGGGGAAATTCGAGGGCATAAACGCCTGCGCCGATGAGCGCGGAGTGATCGCAGCTCTGGCAGTAGATCATCGCGGAAACCTCCAGCAAGCGATTGCTGAAGCGCGCGGCACACATGGCAGCGCTTCGGCAGACGATATGTTTGCGTTCAAGACTACCGTTACCAGCGTTCTCACGCGCCACACCAGCGCGATTCTTTTAGACCCGGAATATAGCCTTGAGGCCATTGCCAGTCGCGCGCCCGGCACAGGCGTACTGCTTGCCTACGAATACTCTGGCTATGAGTCCGCCGTAAAAGACCGCCTTCCCGATGTATTGCCCGGGTGGAGCGTGCGGCGGCTGGTTGAAGCTGGCGCGCACGCCATTAAAATCCTGCTCTACTACAATCCGTTTGACGAGGCGCGTATCAACAGCATCAAGCAAGCTTATGTCGAACGTATTGGAGCCGAATGCCTGGCGCTGGACGTGCCATTTTTCCTGGAGCCGCTGGTATACGATGAAACGTTAGGTGACGAAAAAGGGCTGGCGTTCGCCAGGAAGAAGCCTGAGTACGTCACGCGGGCCATGCAGGAATTTTCCCAACCTCGCTACGGCGTGGATGTTCTCAAGGTCGAGTTGCCGGTCAATCCCGCCTTTGTCGCAGGAACGCGCGCTTACACTGGTGAGGGGATAGCTTATTCACACCAGGAAGCCATCGCGCATTTCCGCGCGAGCGCGAGCGCGGCCTCGCTGCCATTCATTTACCTGAGCGGCGGCGCTATGAACGAGGTTTTTTGCGAAATGCTGGAACTGGCTGCCGAGGCCAATGTGAGGTTCGCGGGCGTGCTGTGCGGTCGCGCGATCTGGCAAGATGCTATTCCAATCTACGCCCGCGCAGGAGTCGAGGCCCTTTCACACTGGCTTGAGGAGCGCGGGACGCAAAATATCCAGGCTCTCAACACTATCCTGGCGCGCGGCGCAGCCCCCTGGTGGCATAGCTATGGCGGGCAAGACAACATCGAGTTGACTGAAGCGGGTAGCTAACTCGCTTCAGTACAAAACGTCTATGGCCGGATCGACCAGTACATCGATGACAACGGGCTTGCTGCTTGCAAACGCTTTTGCCAGTATTCTAGCGAGATCTTCACCTTATGTCGCGTGCGCTCAAAAAGCTGCACTTCTAGCTCCCGCTCAAGCTGCTGAATCTGGTAGCTCAGCGGTGGCTGCGCGATGTGTAAGCGTTCGGCGGCGCGCGAAAAATGCAGTTCTTCCGCGACAACCACGAAATAGTATAAACGACGTAAGTCTATCCCGCTTTCCACGCCGCTATTATACAGAAATCGTATAACCAGGGCAAGAATTTATATTGTACATATGAAATGGTTTCGGGTACAATGATTAGCAAGTTGTCACTAATCACCGGTCTTATACAGCACACGCGAGAGGATTATGTATGGATGACAAACGCCGCTCCCTGCGCGAAGCCATTGCCGAGTATGTGCGCGATGGCGTATCAGTTGCGATTGAGGGCTTTACCGCTTTCATCTGCTTTGCCGCCGGTCATGAGATCATCCGTCAGGGGCGTCGTAATCTCACCTTGATTCGCATGACGCCCGACTTGATTTACGATCAAATGGTGGCGGCGGGAGTCGCGCGCAAACTCGTGTTCAGTTATCTGGGCAACCCTGGCGTCGGCTCTCTCCACTGCCTGCGCCGCGCCCTTGAGAAGGGTATGCCGGCCCCCTTAGAGTTTGAGGAATACTCGCATTATGGTATGGTCGGGCGCTACATCGCGGGCGCATCTCGCTTGCCTTTCTTTCCGCTCCGCAGCTATATTGGCTCTGATATGCCAACAGTCAATACAAACATCAAATTCATTGAAAGCCCCTACGACCATGAAATGATCGCTGTGGTGCCTCCGCTCAATCCCGATGTGGCTATCATCCACGCTCAGCGAGCCGATAAACAGGGCAACACCCAGTTATGGGGGCTGCTCGGAATGCAGAAGGAGGTTGCTTTCGCGGCTCACAAGGTGATCGTTGTCGTCGAGGAGATCGTAGAGGAGGCTGTGATTCGTGCCGATCCCAATCGCACACTTATTCCAGGGCTAATTGTAGATGCCGTCGTGCAAGTACCCTTTGGCGCGCATCCCTCCTATGTTCAGGGGTATTATGATCGTGACAACTCCTTCTACCTCGAATGGGATGTCATTTCGCGTGATCCGCACCGCACGCAAAGCTGGCTCGATGAATGGGTATACAGCGTGGCCGACCACGCCGCGTATGTGCGCAAACTGGGTACAGACCGGTTGGAGCGTCTCACACCGGGTCACGCGCCATCCTCAGCCGTAGAATATGGAGCATACCAATGACGACACACGACATGCACTCTGACGGGGCTTACACGCCAGCGGAAATGATGATAGTAGCGGCGGCGCGAGCGCTGGCAGGGGTACGAACTGCCTTTGTGGGCGTCGGCCTCCCCAACATCGCCTGTAACCTGGCGCGTTTTACCGTTGCGCCCAACCTCGAATTGATCTATGAATCGGGCGTTTATGGAGCGCAGCCGACTCGCCTCCCCCTTTCTATTGGCGATCCAGCGCTGGTCACAGGGGCAACCTCAGTCATGTCAATGGCCGACCTGTTTGCTTTTTACCTGCAAAGGGGCCTGGTCGAAGTGGCATTATTGGGCGGGGCGCAAATCGACCGCTTCGGCAACCTCAACAGCAGCGTCATCGGCAGCTATAGCGCGCCCAGGATACGGCTACCGGGTAGTGGCGGAGCATGTGAGATCGCCATAAACGCGCAGCGTGTCTTTTATATCATGTACCTCAAGCGGCGGGCCTTTGTTGAACATCTCGACTTTACCACAACCCCTGGTTATCTAAGTGGGAAAAATAGCCGCCAGGAACTGGGCATCCCAGGCGAAGGCCCACAACTGGTCATTACCGACAAGGCTCTCTTCGATTTTTCCAACGACTTGCGCGAAATGCAACTTGTCTCGCTCTATCCCGGCGTCACACTGGAGCAGGTAGATGCAGAGATAGGCTGGCCGGTAAAACGAGCCGAGACGCTTACCGAGATGTCGCCTCCCACCCCCGAAGAACTCCACCTTATTCGTATCGAGCTCGACTCCCAGGGCATTTACTCGAAAAGCCGCAGCGAGTAATCCTCTATATCTCACCTCATTCAGCAAAATTTTAGGGAAGTGCAGCCCAAAATTCAGCGTGGTATGGCACTCTTTACTCTGAAGGAGTGTTCAGGCTGGCACGAACCGGTATTGATGAATTTAAGAGGTGAAATAAATGATAGAAAACAGTGTAGATGAGCGGATCGCATTGCAAAGAGAGACTGTGCATGATGAAGGGCTTTCCTTTGAGGGAGAAACGCTGAAACGGTTCGGTTATCAGGTGATCGACGAAATGGCGGAGTACCTGACTACTGTGCGCGAGCGTCCTGCATGGCAGCCGATGCCCGGCATGGTACGCGGGATAATTCGCTCACAGAAACTTCCCGAAGAGGGCTATCCTTTCGAGGATACCCTTGCATTCTTCCACGATATGATTCTGCCCTACCCGCAGGGCAATGGTCATCCCGGCTTTGCCGGCTGGATCAATTCTGCTCCCGCCCATGCGGGGGTTTTAATGAAACCACTGGCTGCCGCCATGAATCCCAACTGTGGCATCGGCGATCACGCGGGACAAGAGCTAGAGCGTCGCACGGTGCAGTGGATTATGGATTTGTGCGGCTTCCCGGTCACGGGCAGCGCGGGCGTTTTCGTTAGCGGTGGCTCCGAGGCGAATTTCACCTGTCTGCAAGCCGCACGTTACCGGGCTGCTCAGGCGGATGGATGGGACGTGCGCAAAGAAGGGGTGCAGGGTTCGCGCCCGCCTTTTGTCCTCTATCAATCGGATCAGGGGCATTTCAGTGTGCGCAAATCGGTAGAGGCAATGGGGTTGGGCAGCGACTCCATTCACATCATTCCCTCCACGCCCTCGTTCCAGATGGACATTGAGCAACTCTATCGCCGCATCCAGCAGGATCGCGCGGCAGGACAACGTCCTTTTTGCGTGGCGGCGACGGCGGGAACAGTAGAAAGTGGGGCCATCGATGCCCTGGATGATCTGGCCGATCTGTGCGAGGCCGAGGACCTCTGGCTGCACGTTGATGGAGCCTATGGCGCTTTTGGCATTCTGGATGAGCGGGTAGCGCCGCTCTATAAAGGGATAGATCGCGTGGACTCACTCGCAACCGACCAGCATAAGTGGCTCTCGGTGCCTATTGACTGCGGCTGCGCCCTGGTCAGGCACGGCGATTTATTGCATGATACCTTCCGCCTGACGCCGGGAGGACATGACGAACACGAAGCCTGGATATCGGAGTATACCTTGCAGCGCACGCGCCGCTTCCGCGCGCTGGATGTATGGGCGGTTGTACGCACCGCCGGACGCGCGGGACTGGCGAGAGCTATTGCGCACAATAACGAGATGGCCCGTCTCCTCACCCGCATGGTCGAAGTGGAACCCGACCTGGAGCTTGTGTCATCGGGACCACTCAGCATCGTGCGTTTTCGCTATGCCCCGCCAGCGCTCCGTAATGATCCGCTCGCTCTCGACAGGCTCAATAAAGAACTTGCCTTTGAGATACAGAGACGCGGGAAAGCGCTTCTCACGAGTACACGCTTCCAGAAGAAAGAGGCGCTGCGAGCTTGCATCGTCAACTATATGACGGGCGCGGGCGATATTCTGACGATGGTTGAAGAGGCGATTGATGCCGGGCATTACCTGCTCACCAGATAAATAAGGAGAAATGAACCATGTTTTATCGCAATGTTTTGGAGACGATTGGCAATACTCCCCTGGTTGAACTCGAGAGTTTCAGCCCGCGTCCGGGTGTACAGTTGTTCGCCAAAATGGAGGGCGCGAATCCTTCGGGGAGCCTGAAAGATCGCATCGCGCGCAAAATGATTGAGCAGGCCGAGGCGCAGGGATTGTTGAAAGCAGACTCCATCTTGCTGGAGCCTACCAGTGGCAATACGGGGGTGGCGCTGGCGCTGGTGGCGGGCATGAAAGGCTATCCTTTCACCGCCGTCGTATCCGAAAAGGGGACGCAGGAAAAGCGCAGGATGCTCGAACTCTATGGAGCCTCCATCATCACCTCGCCTGGGGCAGCCGGTAGCAACGGGGCTATCCGGCTGGCCCAGGAACTGGTACAACAGGATAAACGTTACGTGATGCTTTTTCAATATGGCAATCAAGCAAACCCTGCTGCTCACTACCAGACAACGGCGGTGGAGATTATCCGAGATATGCCTGATCTGAATGTGCTGGTGGCGGGTATTGGCTCAGGCGGGACGCTCACCGGCATTGGTCGCCGCCTGAAGCAGCATAACAGGTCCATTTTTGTGGTAGGAGCTGAGCCGGTGCAGGGCGATAGCATTCAAGGTTTGCGCAACCTCGCCGATGGTTTTGTGCCGCCTGTCCTCGATCAGTCGCTGCTCGATAGCAAACTGCTGGTTTCTAGCCAGCAGGCGTGGCTGCGTACCCTGCAACTCAAAGAGCAGGAAGGCATCTTCGCCGGTCCTTCCAGTGGCGCGGTGCTGGACGCCGCTTTGCGCGTTGCCGCCCGCATGGAGAGAGGGAAGATTGTCATTATGCTGGCCGATGGCGGCTGGAAATACATGAGCGAGCGGCAATGGACAACCACAAAGCCAGATGCGCTCTACACGGCTGCGTCTGCGGTATGAGTACACCCAGGGTGTCAGGTTGGGCGGGATGGGGAAAGGGCAAGGCGACCGCAAGGGTCGCCTCTACTAAGGCGCGGCAATTATCGACAAGGCGTTCATAGTAGAGGCGACCCTTGCGGTCGCCTTGCTCCTCATCACCGCAATCTTTCACCAACCCTGTCCTACCTATCATCTCTTCTTGACCAGGTGTTTCGCTTGATCCTGTGATCTCGCCGCCAGAAGATGGAGCGTGACGGTCGTACCCTCACCTGGCGTACTATCAATGGTGATAGAGCCGCCCTGCGCTTCTATCAGCTCTTTTGCAATGGCAAGACCCAGGCCGCTTCCGCCGACATGCTGAGGGGAGCGGCTGCGCGATGGGTCAGTTCTGTAAAAGCGGTCAAAGACATGGGGCAAGGCGTCGGGTGCAATGCCCGCGCCGCTATCGCGCACCTGAATAATAACCCCATCCTGGCCTTCGCTGCTGGCCTGAATAGCAACGTAACCGGGTGAGGGAGTAAACTTCAGCGCGTTATCGATGATGTTGAGCAATACTTGCTGTAAGCGGTCTTCATCCACGCGCACGGGCGGCAGGTCTGGCGCAACATCATAGCGCAGTTCCTGGCCGTTAGAGAGAGGTTGCGCCTGTTCATACACC
>DASTKD010000217.1:0-14063 GCA_035716135.1 Ktedonobacteraceae bacterium | reverse complement strand
ATGGCGGGGAAATAGCAAGCAGAGCGCTATCCCAGGTTTGTGAATGATTGCCCGGAAGGACTGGAGTGGTGAAAGGCAAGGCGACCGCAAGGGTCGCCTCTACTAAGAACGCCCGGTCTTGCATGGCCGCGTCATAGTAGAGGCGACCCTTGCGGTCGCCTTGCCTGATTATCCCTTATGCAGCGTGATATTGCCATTATCGACCGAAAGAAACAACAGGGCGGTCGGGTGTGTGCCTGGCAGGAGCGGGCCGTTGTAAGCGGGTGTGTTTGAAGGAGGAACGGAGATCGGGTAATCATTGCTGACAAGCTTACCCCGATCGAACACGATAGCATCGAGAATGATGTTGGTCGATACGGCGTTGAGCGTGACATCAAGGTTGCCTGTGCCTGCCTTGAAACTGTACCAGGGCTGCGTTGAATTGGGGGTTGCAATCGGATTGCCCTGACAGGGATTGATGGCGGGCGCGGTGCCTGTTTCGAGCGTTCCGGCAAAGGTGACGTTGCCAATACGCGCCTGCAAACATGATCCGGCATCCAACAAACCGCCTTTGACATTGATGTTGCCGGTATCATCGGTCAGTGTGAGCAGGCCACTGAAGTTTTGCACTGCGATATTGCCCGTCTGCGTCTTAGCGTTGAGCATGAACTGGGGCGTGGGGCTTTGCGCTGGCAGCACGAGGGTCATATCAACAGTGCCGGCGATATTAGCTGGCACGGTCGCGCTCACCATCTGGCAACTCGCTTGAGGGCAGGCGGCGCTATTGCCCGGCTGAACGTTTACCTGAATCCGGTTAAAGTTGCTGGTGGCGTTGCTACTGCTGCTGGCCTGCGTTTTCTTCACATAAGTGAGCGTACCGCCTGTTGTTAATGTATTATCATCGCTGATAGTGATATTGCCCAGGTTGTTGACGACCTGCAATTGCGTGGTAGTGGCAGTGATGTTCAGCGATACTGTCTGCTGCGGGGCGGTAAACTTTGAAGTGCCGATGCCAAGTCCCGGAAAGCTTACCTGAAGCGTGTGTACCAGGAAAAACCAGCCGATGCCGACCACCAGCCCGATCATGATGATACCGCCGATAAAGCCGATCAGCAGCGTTGACCATATGCTGCGCCGCGCGCGGCGTTTTGGCCGCGAAGATGGCGGCAAAGGGCGCGTTCCTGAGCGGCGAGCCGGGCGGCGATATTCGTCATAATCGTCGTAATCACCATAACGACCCTCTTCCGTATCGATTTCGCGCCTGCGCGGGGGGTATCTGTAGCGTTCGTCCCTGTCCCTGTCTCTGTAGTCACGCTCGCGCGGACGTTGCGGGCGCGGTTCCCTGTCGCGGTGCGCATCCTCGCGTATGGGGCGCGTGGTATGTGGCTCGCGCGCGGACGGAGGCTGGCGATACGCTCTCTCCTGCTCCTCTTCTTCACGAAAGTCGCGTGTCTGGCGCGGGCGCGTAGTGGTCGGGTCGGTTTGCGGGGAGTTGCTATCCCGTTCGCGTGACGCAGGAGGTCGCCTGAGTCGCCTGAGTATTTCATCGCGCGTGGCACGCTGGCGCGGCGGCTGAGACCGGGGACGCGCTGGAAAGCGTATAACATCCTCCGGCTCTTGCCGGTTCTCATCATCCTGCGGCCAATTTTTATCTCGACTCATGCTCATCCTTGTCTGGCGCATTTGTCTGATGGTACGCGGACGCGATAAATCGCACCCCTACAAATTTTTCCATCACACCAATACATGGTACGACATTTACTCAAACGGTGCCAGGGATGGCATACGGAGACGCTTTTTTGCCTTCCAGCAGGAGGGCAGGCACGATGGCGACAAGGCAGATGATGCCTGCCGCCAGGAAGATCGAGGTGTAGACTTCGTGGCCCGCGAAGGTGGCGTATTTGCTCAAAGCAGCCTGGTAGGGCGCGCTAAACGGGGTGACGCCAACGGGCGGCTTGAAAGCGGTAATGATTGTGTGGAAGCGGCCAAGTCCCCAGGATGTCAGCGCGGCAAGGCCAACGATCATGCCGACCATGCGCAGCACCGTGATAACCGAAGAGGCCATGCCCAGTTGCTGGTTGCTGACGGCATTGATGGCGGTCGTGCCAATAGGCGCGATGACCAGCCCGAAGCCCAGGCCCCCAATGATGGTACTGGCGGTAATCTGTAGCCAGTTGACATCGAGCGGCCACAGGTGCATCAACAGGAAGCCCAGCGCAGTCAGCAGCAAACCAATCACAGCCGTGACGCGGCAGGTGATACGCGGACAAAGTAGTCCGCCTACAATGGCTCCAACAGGGATCATGGCGGTCAGACGCAGCAGAGCGAGGCCACTATCCAGAGCCGAGCCGTTCATTACGGTGTCGATGAAAAAGGGAATATCAACCATCGCAATGATTAACGCGCTCCCTACCAGCAGGCTAACGAGAGACGTTGCGGAGAAGGCGAAGCGCCGGAATACCGAGAGTTCGATGACGGGCAAAACGCGACGCATCGGGCGGCTCTCCGCGCCGTCCGCCCGATGCGCTGGTACGCTTGCTCGCCCGCGTTCGAGGAAGAGTTCCAGGGCGACGAAGCCTGCCAGCAAGAGCAGCGACGCGCCAATCAACCAGGGATTATTCTCTACAGGCGATTGAGACGTAGTTGCGCCAGGCGCGGCGGTAATAGCTTCCTGTGAAAGACCCAGGCTCAGGCAGAGCAACGATGCGCCCAGCAAAAGCGTGCCGATGAAATCGATGCGCGTGGCGGACGCGATAAATCGCGTCCCTGCATTCGGTGATGTGGGCTGCGCTTTTGGTGAGGGAATGAAACACCAGATAAGCAGGGCGAGCAGCGCGACGATGGGGACGTTGATATAGAAGATGGCCTGCCAGCCGAGCGTTTGCGTAATCACAGCTCCCCACAGAGGGCCAAGTACGCCGCCGGTTTCCGTCACCATGCCGATCAGCCCCAGCGCTAGCCCGCGCTGCTTCTCGCCATAGAAATCGCCCGCGACGGCCATGGCGACGGGAATCATCGCGCCACCGCCGATGGCCTGCACGAAACGCGCGGCCACTAGCCAGACCAGGCCAGGCGCGAGCGCGTTGGGGTCGCTGAAATCGCCGGGCGCGGAGACGTTGATGCCGATGTGCTGCAAAAAGCTAATATCCAGCGCGTTGCCCAGTATGGGAGCCAGTCCACAAAAGAGCGATCCCAGGGCGAAGATGCCCAGGCAGATCAGGAAAACGGCGCGCCTGCCGTAGATGTCGGAGATGCGCCCCATCAAAGGCATGGCGATAATGAAGCCCAGCAGGTAGCCACTGACAATCCAGGCAGCGCGATCAAGCTGCTGGACGGTGATGGAGAGATCGACGATGATTTTGGGCAGGGCGGTAACTACGACGGTCTGATCGAGCGCGGTAAGAAAGACGACGCTGCAAGCCGCCAGCATCGCCAGGAACGCGCTATTGTTGCGTAGTTGGGCAGGTCGAACGCGCTGCATAGCTTTATCCTTACAGAGTTGGCATTAAAGCAGTAACGGCAGGTGCCTGGATATTGAGCGGTTCGTTGAATTTGGAGAGCGTGAAGGTGCGCACGGTTTTTGCCGTATCGCCCTGCGTCGCTACACCATTAATGATGATCTGGTAGGGCAGGTTGTCGCTTTTGCCAATACAGGTACTCACATCGTCAAGCTGGCCCGTCGGCGCGCCTCCGCCCGTGATGCCGGATAGATAGGTGGGATCGAGCTTGCCCTTGATATTCCAGCAGCTACGACCGCCAACATTTGAATCGACAGGGGTACTCGGATTCTGGATATGACCCAGGATGGCCGCGACGCCTTTTTGTGGGTCGGACAGGGTGCGCGGGTCAAGCAGGCCCGTCGTCGTTTGCCAGCCACCAAACACATTGATATATTGCTGGCTGCCGATAGCGATGAGCTGCACCTGCACGTTGTTGCCCCCGAAAAGTGCGTTCGCCGTCGCCTTGAGCCTGTCGGGAACCTTAATATCGCCATCGGCGCTGTTAATCGGTAAAGCGGCATTCGCGCCAATATTCACAGCTTTGAGGTTGAAATGATACGATGTGACCTTCTGAATGGCCGCCTGCGCTTTTGTAATCAGTTGATGCGCGTCAGGCGTTGACGAACCCGAGCTACTGCTACCACCCCCACAGGCTGCTAACACCAGTAGCAGGACAAGCAGGAAGCCATATCCGCTGCGCTTGCGCATATAAAGCACACCCCCTCTTCAAAGACCTTTTTCTTCATTATATGGGCAACATTGTACCATACCAGGACGAAATCGGCATATATGGCTATGATTTTCTGATGACGGTGAATAGCTTGCAAGCAGCCCGCAATGCCATGTGCTAAAAAAAACCTCTGCTGTCGTCCCTTCGGGTAGAGTCTCTTGATAAAGCGCTCAAAACATTATGGAGGAAGCGACAATGGTTTACATCACAACGGGGCTTACACAGAATGCGATGGGGCAAGCGGGAGTAACCGCGCACTACGCGTTCTCATACGACAGCTCTTTTCAGCAAACTGCGGCCAATCCAACAGGGCCGGAGCCTGCTCGCACCAATGCCGTGATTGCGGCCTGCGAAAACGACTATAATCTGATGTCCGGCTGGTTCGGCGGAGGTATTAATGTCACCGGAATGACGGTCCAGGTAGCGACACAAACCGGCAATAGCTGCGGTCCTGGCGGAGCCCCGTCAGCAAATGGTGCCTGTTGGAATGGCGGGCAGACCTCTTCAACAATTCAGCTCATAGCGCAGGGACAGAGCTTTAGCAACAATTCCGCTTACCTCCGGTATCTGCTCGTTGCTGAAGTCACCGAAATCTTCATGATGGCGCAAAACATCGGCTGGTTCCAGGGCGGAAACGAGGGCAGCAAAGGGGAGGGCCTGTCCCGCTTCCTTAGCGGTCAATTTCTCGTTCAGAACGGCTTCTTAGGTCTCGGCATCGATGCCGTCTTCGCCGTTGCCGCATTGTGGCTAAACAGCACGCGCCAGGACTTCGTAAACAATGCCCCGGATGACAACGGCTACGATGCGACCAATGGCTGCACAACGCTGTTCCTCTACTACCTGTTCCACCAGCTTGGGTTCAGCATCAATCAGATCGTGGCAGCGGGGGCTTCAACTCTCACAGGAGTGTACAAGAACCTGACCAATGATACAGGCGACCCATTTCCGTTTTTCAAGCGCCTGTTAGACGACGCATTTCCTTCCCAGACAACCTCAGCGCTTCC
The DNA here is from genome assembly GCA_035716135.1 of Ktedonobacteraceae bacterium. Taxonomy (GTDB): domain Bacteria; phylum Chloroflexota; class Ktedonobacteria; order Ktedonobacterales; family Ktedonobacteraceae; genus CF-113. The sequence goes on along the minus strand of DASTKD010000217.1, from coordinate 8,850 downwards.
AGGTCCAAATTTTGACGATCCGTTTCCTCTCGCATCACTGTCATTTGTAGTTGACAAGAGTACATTTGGCAAGGATGAAGTAAACGACGTAGTAACGCCTCCAAATAACGGCGTCTTTCCGAATGCGTTCTGGCTCGTCTTAGAAGGGTTCAACCGGCAAGTGTTGGGCGGTACGACACCAACCTTATCGGGTCCTGCACATAGCCTGACGGGTATAACGATGCCAGCAGACGCTCTGGGTACAGAATATGAGCGTCCAGCAGATCAATTGGCACCTCAACGGGTTCGCTTCCCATTCGATATCAACTTCTCGGCAACGTCACTGAGTGTGTTTCCCGCAACTGGCAACCCGCCCGTGGAGAAGCTTCTGAATGGTTCGATAACGGTCCTGGGAACTGCGTTCAATGCGTCTACCATACTCGAGTTCGTCGCGGGTGCCGACCCCTACTTCACCAATGTCGATCCCGCCCAGAACAATGTCTACTGGCTGAGCCAGGACCTGCGTGTATTTACCGCCACGCCGGGCCTGAATAACACGCCAGTTGCAGGGGCGCCCGCCTTTGGCGCAGATAACTTTGGAGGAGCCTACGCCTATATCCAGAGCCTGCTCACTTACCTGAACGCCAATTACAGTAACCCGGCAGGTACAGACCCCTTCAACGCCGCCAGTAACGTGATCCCTGGTCAAAGTGGAGCTAGCACGGGTGATTCGTCCGTGACACCCTTAACAAACTCACACGCGAACTATAACTTTGCTCTGGCCCGTGTACGCCTGCGCGGTTCGCAGGGCGCGGCAGGGCAGGCACAAAACGTCAGAGTTTTCTTCCGATTATGGAGTACGCAAACCGCAGATACGGATTACCAGACGGCCACCTACCCGTCCCATACCGATGCAAGCGGTCTTCCTGACTGGCCGTTACCCGCGTCAGACAGTCACACCTTCCCATTCTTCGCAACAAGTAACGCGCCCAACTTTAGCAATCCCAACAATTCAGAATATGGGACGAATGGCGTAAACAATCGGACGATCATTATCAACAGTGGGGATAGTGTCTGGGCCTACTTCGGCTGCTTCCTCAATGTGTATGACGCTTCGAACGTCATCAATGGCTCACAAATCCAGGCATTACTGAACGGTACGCATCACTGCCTGGTCGCGCAAATCGCGTATGATGGCGCGCCAATCATCAACTCGAATGGAGTCACAGAAAGCCCGGAGAACTCCGATAAGCTCGCTCAACGGAACTTACAGGTTACACGTTCGGATAATCCAGGCGCACCAGCAACGCACATCATTCCTCAGACATTCGATCTTCGCCCAAGCCTCCCCGTCATCCTGGGTCAGGATACTCTCCTGCAATACCCGGATGAACTGATGATCGACTGGGGCAACACACCGCCGGGGAGTATAGCGAGCATCTACTGGCCCCAGGTCAACGTCTTCGATGTGTTGCAACTCGCGTCCCGCCTCTATGCCAGCCACTTGCTGTCAGCCGCAGACGCCAACACCATGCAGTGCGAAGTGACGCGAGGCATCACCTATATACCTATCCCCTCCTCAGGAGCGGGACAGAACTTCGCCGGCCTGCTTACGATTGATCTGCCGCCCACTGTTGTGAAAGGGCAAGAGTTCAACGTGGTGATACGGCGGATCACGACGAGAAGATTTCAAGAAGAACCCCCGATCCAGATCGAATTTAGAGCCAAACCAGTACGACGGTCACGCCGCCAACATAAGGGGGGAGACGGTAACAGGGAGACGAACTGGAGGTACGTGATTGGCACATTCCAGGTCAGAATTCCCGTGAGTACAGCCAACGCCATCCTTCCAGCTGAGGAGGATACGCTTGCCATCTTCAAGTGGCGGCTGCAGGCCATGTCTTCGACAAACAGGTGGTACCCGGTCCTTCAGCGATACGTTTCCTTAATAGCGGCGCGGGTAGCGGGTCTGGGAGGAGATCCAGACGCCATCCCACCTTCGTTGAATGGAGCGCCTCCAAAGCGTGAAGAGCCGTGCGATCATCTCCGCGAATATACTGGCAAAGTCAGAGAAGTAATCTACGATTGTTTCGGCGACCTGGAAGGATTCGTACTTAGCGACTGCTGCGGTTCGCACGTTTTCAAAACACGGGAACGTGAGATCGGGAAAATCGCTGTGCGAGCCTGCAAAGAGCGCTTGCTATTGTCCGTGTATGTGGAACACGGACATGAGCGAGAGATTCGCAAGCTCGTAATCCGGTGCTGAGCAGCGCACATTTTCCGGTGTAACGTGGCAGGGTTTCGCCTATCCACCCGCGTCCCTGCTAAGTACGATTCGTGTTTATCAGGATGGCGGATACAGGCGGATGTCGAAGGCGACGAGGCGTTGGAGGTTATTATAGGTCCAGAGCGCGCCTCCATCGGATTGGCCGGTAGTGGGGTTGATCTGGCCGGTGTAGGCGTCCTGGGCCTGGGTCGCCAGGTCGTTGAGAATGGCGAGGGCGGCGGGTTGCAATAGCTGCGTTCTGCTCATGGCGAGCAGTTGTTTCGCGTCCTGGCGCGCCTGACTTAGTGTGCTTACCTCTACGTCAAGGGCTTTGTTGATTTTGATGGCGAGCGCTTTCTGGTCGGGCGTCGTCTGGGGCGATTCGATAGCGCCGCCCATGTGTTCGCTGATGAGATAGACGTAGCCGGGAGGTATTTCGCCGTTGTAGACGTACCCCGGAGGAGCAGGAGCGTTCGGAGCCAGGCCGAGCAGGGCAATCTGTGATGCCTGCGCATCAGCGAGCAAAGGCGTTCCATGAGGCACGTCCGTGGTAACGAACGATGAACCATCGATATAGTCCAGTATCTGGATGACCTGTTTACGGATGGTTGTGGGGTCGCTGTTGTGCCATGCTTCCCGCGCGCTGTTGGCTGCATCCACGACGGCAAAGGTATTCTTGACAAACCAGAAGGCCAGTCCGCCATGCAAGCCACGTATGCTCAGTTCTGGCGATTCGACCAGCAGATGGCGGAAGTGATCGAGCATACTGAAATGCAACTTATCGGTAGGGCCGGGCTGCTCTGGAATTTCCGCGTAATAGCGCCAGGTGCTGGTATCGATCAAAGGGTTAGTGGTCGGGTGCTGCGTGTCTTCGATGGTGATAAGAAAACGACTTGCCACCTGTAGCAAGTTGGTATGCTGCGCATCTCCCCGGTAGAGCAACCGGGCGGTGCCGTGATCGACGCGCAGGGGGCCGAGCGAGATCGGCAACGATTCGCTGACGCTTCTATCGGCCAGCAGCCAGGCGTAGTATGTTTTTCCGTCTGGTGGGTCGGGAATACCCGCAAGATTAAGCTGCAACTCATCATTGATACCCTGGGGACCGTTCCCGTTGAACTGCCCGCTATTCACAAAGTACGCGTGTCCTACAATCTGATTCGCCGGCGCAGCCCCGTTGTTCTGAGGAGCCAGCAGCAGGGTGCCAATGGTAACAAAAGCAGCCAGTAAAAGCACAGCTACGCTGGCAAGTAGCCAGGGATTGAGCATACCTTTCCCGCGCGCGCGCGACCTGGCAGCATGGGGGAATGCCATGCCAGCGCCGCTCATGCTGGAAAGCGTCTGACCACCTGCCCCATTTTTTTGCGATGGCGACATATCTGCTTCTGTTTGGGACAAAGGCGCGGAGCTGTCCTCCAGTTCTTGCATGATCGACTGAACATTAACAGATTTGCTCAAACTTTCAGGAATGGGAAGGTTGAGAGAGTGGGCCAGCGCGAGCGACATGGAAGAGGCATTGGCGAAACGTCTTGCAGGTTCTTTTGCCAGGCCGCGCAGGATGACATTGGTAAGCGCCGAGGGCAGCGTGGTATTCATGAGCGCGGGAGGAGTAGGTGGAGTGTTCAGGTGTTGCAACATAATGGCAATGGGCCTGTTGCCTCGAAATGGCAGCACTCCAGTACAAAATTCGTAGAGGATCACACCGAGCGAGTAGGTATCGCTGCGTTCGATGGCAGGTTGCCCGCGCACCTGTTCGGGCGCAAGGTAGAATGGGCTGGCGGTTCCACCCCTGGTCTCCAATAATTTGAGAAAGCCAAAATCGGTCAGAACCGGCTCTCCAGGCTGCCCGCCTGCCTCGCTGTCTTTCCTGAGCAGGATATTGGTGGGTTTGAGATTACCGTGAATAACGCCGTGTTGGTGAGCATAGTCGATGGCCTGACCCAGCGGGGCGAAAATCTGCATCGCCTCAGCGCCGGGGCGCATCTTCCCCCTGCTCGGTGTGTTCTGCATATATTCGGCCAGACTTTGCCCCTCTACATACTCTGTCACAAGGCAAATCATGGAGGCGAACTGGCTATCGGGATTCTGGGAGGGGATGATAGACAGATCATAAATGCGAGCAATATTGGGATGATGCAGATCTGCCACCTGTTCTACCTGCTGGCGAAACTGGAGCATCGCATCTGAATCCGTGTGAAGCGTGGTGTAAAAAACCTTGATGATGGCGTAACTTCTGGATTGTGGATCGCGGCCTATCCATATTTCCTCCATCTTGTTATTAGCCATGCGTTTGTACAGTTCATATTTTCCAATACGCCGCTGTCCTGAGCCAATTCCGATCATATTTGCTATGACCTCTACTTTTATTTTTTCTGCACCAAAACAATAGTACGTAGAAGGGTTACAATTTACCTCATCCGTAGGGGCGGGCAAGCGAGGTAGAAATGTCATCCTGAGCGCAGCGAAGGATCTCAGCGTGGCGAGAGAGATCCTTCGCTGCGCTCAGGATGACAAAGGGAAGCGAGGGATGACAGGTGGAAATCGGCGCGTTTCAAAACCCTACCCATGAAAGACCCTGGTAGTCCTGTACCTTTGTGCAGCATAGAACTGGCCTTTTGACTAAAGCCATAGCAAACTGTCCTATGCTATAGTGACAACAAAACGCAGAGCATTCTCTAAAAAGGGGAGCGACATATGACGTTACAAACAACTCGTACTGCTTTGATTACCGGGGCCTCGCGTGGATTGGGGCTGGCGCTGGCTCGCCAGCTTGCGGCGGATGGCTGGCAGCTTATTCTTGACGCGCGTGGCGCGGACGCGCTTGAAGCGGCTCGCGTAGAACTTGCGCGGCTCACACATGTCGTAGCTATCGCGGGAGACGTGACCGGCACAGATCACCGGCACGAACTGGCAAAGGCGGCGGAGTCACTGGGTGGGCTGGATGCGCTGGTCAACAACGCCAGTTTGCTTGGTCCCAGCCCACAGCCGTTGCTGCTGGAGTATGACCTGGATGTGCTGGAACAGGTGTATCGCACCAATGTGATTGCGCCACTGGCGCTCATCCAGGCTGTGCGACATACTTTGAAGCCGGGAGCGCGTATCATCAATGTTACCAGTGACGCGGGAGTCGAGGACTATGAGGGTTGGGGCGGCTATGGATCGAGCAAGGCCGCACTCGAACAACTTTCGCATATCCTGGCGGCCGAAAATAGCGCGTGGCGCGTCTACTGGGTTGACCCCGGCGATATGCGCACCCAGATGCATCAAGAAGCCTTTCCGGGGGAAGATATTAGCGATCGCCCACTACCTGAGACGAGCGTGCCGGGATTGATCGAACTACTGACCGGAGAGCGACCGAGCGGACGCTATATGGCACGCGCCCTGTCATAACGAAGGACCCTGAATTACTGTGAAAACACTGCTGCTATCCCGTGATATATACAATACTACCCTGCCCTTTGTTTTACCGGCAGAACTCGAAGCAGGCGAGCCACCAGAGGCGCGCGGGCTGGCGCGCGACGAGGTGCGCCTGATGGTCTCGTACCGGTCAACCGATCGCGTTGTGCATACTCAATTTCGCAATCTACCAGAGTACCTTGAAGCCGGAGATTTGCTGGTCATCAATACCAGTGGCACCATGAACGCGGCCTTACATGCTACACGCCCGGATGGTTCGGCCTGCGAATTGCATCTTTCAACTCACCAACCAGACGATCGCTGGGTAGTCGAGATACGCTTGCCGGGCGAAAAAGGCACCACGCCTTTATATAATGCTCATGCCGGGGAAACGCTCCAACTGCCCGGCGGCGCGACAGCGACGCTGCGAAAACCATACATGCGCAAGACAGGCACAAATGTAGCAGTTTCTGAAGTGATGCTCTCTACTGGCAAGCGGAAAAAGGAGCATTACCGGCTGTGGCTGGCTACGCTGCAACTGCCTGCTGACTGGCGGGATTACCTGGCAAATTATGGCTTCCCCATTCGCTACCGCTATGTGCGGGAAAGCTGGCCGATCAGCTACTACCAGACGGTCTACGCCACCGAAACGGGCAGCGCCGAAATGCCCTCGGCTGGCCGCGCCTTTACGCCCGAATTGATTACCCGTCTCGTCGCGCGTGGGGTCATAATTGCGCCTCTCATCTTGCATACGGGCGTTGCCAGCCTGGAAGAACACGAGCCGCCCTACGAGGAATTCTATCGTGTGCCACCCGAAACTGCTCGCCTGGTTAATATGGCGCGCGAGACAGGGAAGCGGGTCATAGCGGTCGGCACAACGGTTGTACGCGCCCTCGAAAGCGTGACCGGCGTGGCAGGCATGACCCACTCTGGAGAAGGCTGGACGGACCTCATGGTGACGCCACAACGCGGCATTCGCGCCGTCAACGCCATGCTCACCGGGCTGCACGAACCACGCGCCACCCACATCGCCATGCTGGCGGCTCTAAGCAGCATCGAACATCTGAGCATCACCTATCAAGAAGCCTTGCGCCAGCATTACCTCTGGCACGAATTCGGCGATCTGCATTTGATTTTACCGTGAGGGAAAAGTTTCAGGCAAATCGAAGTCAATGGAGCTTTCACACAGGCGGTCAAGTTCTTCCACGACGGCAACGTGGGCCGGGTGTGGATGGTGAGCCTGCAAGTGCGCTTCGTCTACAAAGCGCATGATGATGCCGTGTGTATATGCGCTCTGGTAGGGGCTGTGGTTTTTGCCCGTTGAGATGGCAAGAATGCCTGGAACAAGTTCTTGCAAATCCCGGACGTGGTCGAGGAACGTTGTGAGTTGCTGCTCCGTCGTGGTGGTTTTGGGCTGCAAAAGGACGATGTGTGTTATCATAAATGAACTCTCCCACTGGACATTTGCGTATTTCTTCCATACACTGATAGTACGATATACGGTGTCCAATTTCAGATGAGCATAGAGGAGCTACAAAGATGTACTTCAAACAAATCGTCAAAGAGGACCTGGGGTGCGCAAGCTATATTGTGGGCTGTACTACCGAAGGAGTGTGCGCGGTGGTTGACCCGCGCCTGGACATGGTAGACGACATTCTGGAGATGGCCGGGGCGAAGGACATGAAGATCACGGCGGTGATCGAGACGCACAACCATGCCGACCATATCTCCGGTCATGCACAGATAGCACAGAGGACGGGAGCGGATATCTACGTGCATGAGAAGGCGCAGGCCGAATACCCGCATAAGAACCTCAAAGACGGTGATGAACTGCGCTTTGGCGTGGTGAAGATGCGCGTGATGCATACGCCGGGGCATCGTCCGGAACATATCGCGCTGGCTGTGGCGGACACCAGCCGCAGCGAGGAACCCTGGCTGGTCCTGACGGGTGATTCGCTCTTCATCGACGATGTAGCGCGTCCCGACCTTGCCGTACCTGGGGAAGAAGGGGCTAGCGTTTTGTACGATAGCATCTTTGAACGCCTGTTGAAGCTGGATGATGGGGTGGAAGTCTATCCAGCGCATGTGGCAGGCTCGTTGTGCGGGCGCGGCATGAACGCCAAAACCAGCTCGACGATAGGCTTCGAGCGCAAATACAATGCCGCCGTTGCACCGCGCTCCCGCGCTGAATTTGTGCATGATCTGAATGAGAATTTGCCGCAGCGCCCGCCCAACATGTACAACATCGTTGAGCGCAATCGCCAGAATTACGAACATGCCAGCGTGCCACTGACTCCCGCGCCGCTCGACGCGCTGGCATTTCAACGAGAGATGCAGGGCGGGGCGCTGGTCATCGATACACGTTTGCCGCACGAATTCGCGCAGAGCCATATACCCGGCGCACTAGATGTCGCGCTGCGCGGCTCCGCTTTCCCTACTCGCGTCGGTTTCGTGGCATCACCTGAGAACCGCCTGTTGCTGGTTGTCAGCGACGAACACGATCTAAAAGATGCGATCACAGAATTAGCTGTTGTGGGCTACGGGCAGGTGACTGGCTACCTGCAAGGCGGCATGGAGGCATGGAGAAATGCAGGCTTACCAACGCAAGGATTGCGCGAGATCACGGTTGCGCAACTGCGCGAAATGCTGCCCGGTGTGCCTGTGCTGGATGTACGTGACCAGAACGAATGGGATGAGGGCCACATCGAAGGTGCGCTGCATGTGCCATACTACTTTATAGAACAGCAATTACAATCGGGCAACAACGAATTGCAGCGTTACGCCGATCAACCATTAGCCGTAACATGCGCCAGTGGGCAGCGCAGCACAATTGCCAGCTCGCTTTTGCAAAAGCACGGCTTCACGCAATTGTTCAACGTGATGGGCGGCATGGATGCATGGAATGACAAAGGGCTCGCAACAGTCTAAAAGCTTTGGGGAATTATTATGAGAGCGAATAACAGCGTCGCCAGCCGCAAGAGCCTGCTCTGCTTTGGGAGCGCGCTCAGCGTATTGAGCGTCTTCAGTATCCTGGGCATCTTGAGCGCGGGAAGCTTACTCAGCATTGGCAGTGTGGGTAGTATTCTGAGCATTGGCAGTTCGGGCAGCGTTCTAAGCATCGGCAGCGTGGGCAGTATCCTGAGCATCGGGAGCGCCGGTTCCATTTTGAGTCGCGGCAGCGCGGGCGGTTTGCTGGCGAAGAAACGGCTCCC
>DASTKD010000216.1:0-12453 GCA_035716135.1 Ktedonobacteraceae bacterium | reverse complement strand
ACAGCTAAATACTGATGCGCATAACCATTCGACGCATTTGACACGTCAGCATTCTGCCTTTTTGAATCCTTGCTCTTATAACCTTGTCGAACCTCAAAAACCGCGCCTTTGAGCGCCTCAGTTGTATCGCCCTCTAATGCTAATTTCTCAGAAGCGTCTCTTAACCAGCCAGTGATCATTAGTAAGCGTTCAGGATCAATAGCTTTTAATGGTATCCTACCATCTAATGACAGTTTACGCTCTTTGAGAGGTAGTCCTGGAACCATATAAAACCAGTTAGCTTCCTCGTCAGTAAGTCCCAACGTATCGCGCAACACCTGGTTAAAAATCCACTGGCATCCAATACCTATTTGCCGGTATATTGATGTCATGCCACCAGCTACACGATGCGCAGTATACATCAGTGATGAATCAAGACCAAACCATGAATAGAACGGGTCGCTACCATAAAGTTGCGAAAATTCCTGTTTAGTCAATCCTCCCTTGCGGCCCTGCCCAAAATTTGGACGATATTCAGCACAAACTCTCACAGCTTGAAGGAGTAAGTTTAGATATGTTTGATCCTGATCCACTGCATACTCAATCTAACGATTCATCGCTAAAATCAACGCAATTTACGGATAAAGAAGATTAATGCTATCTTTATCCTTTATCTAGTAAGGCTATCCTAACAGGCTGCTTGACGCGCGTCAAGCAGTTTTATCCTCTCTTTTTTCTCTCCATATCAGGCTTTCCCTTTCTCGACCTCGGCCCCGACCCGTAATCCCCAAAAGGATCATCCCGTTCCCGCACGGCCTGCCGGAACCCAGCTTCTTTCGCCCTGCTTACGAAGTCGTGGCCTTCCTGGGTGTGGCGGGCGATGCCGTCGAAGAGGGTGCCAAGGGTGCGGCTGGATGAGAGGCCCATGTTTTCGATGGTCTGGTTGCAGAGTAGTTTGAGCATGACGAGCTGATTGGTGGGGAGTTGGGCCATGCGACGAGCGAAAGACATAGCGTGTTGCTGGAGTTGTTCGTCCGGCACCACCTCAAGGATCATGTCGGTGCGCGCGGCTTCGATGGCGGGAATCTCGTCGCCGGTGAGCAGGTAGCGTTTGGCGCGCTCGGGTCCCATGCGGTAGACCCACATGGCGGTGGTGGGCGTACCCCAGACGCGCGCGGGTGGGTAGCCAAACGAGGCTCCTTCGGCTGCTATGATGATGTCCGTACATAGCACCATGTCGGTGCCGCCACCAATGCACCAGCCCTGCACGGCGGCAATGGTCGGTTTGGCCGCATACCAGAGCTTCATATAGACATTCACAAACGATGACGTCATGCGCATATCCATCACCGAGTCCCATACTCGCTCGCGGCTGGCTTCGGCTGCCTGCGTCTTGGTTGACCAGTCGAGGCCATAGCCTGCGCAAAAGGCCGGGCCATCCGCCCGCAAGAGGATGACATGCACATCAGGGTCCGCGTCGGCAGCGTCAATCGCGGCTGCCAGTTCATCGCGCAGCGCGGGTGTGATGGTGTTGTAGGCGTCGGGACGACACAGGATAATCGAGCGCACCCCTGCTTCTGTTTCAGTACGCACAGCTTGAGTTGTATCCATCTGTTTCTACCCTCCTCATTACGCGCAAAAGCGTAATCATGTTTCAAATCATTTCATTTTGTATACAATACCATGTTTTGCCCGAAAAATCAGAGCAAATGTTGAGCCTGTCTTGAGTTATCCTTGAGGTTTGTCCGGTAGAATACCCTGTGTAAAGCAAATAACCTCTTGAATATTGTAAGGCTTTAAGGAGATACCTATGAACTGGTTTACTCGATCTCGTCAACGATGCCTGGGATTGCTGGCGGTTGCCGCGCTGCTGCTATCGCTCGCGCTATCAGCCTGTGGATCACCGGCCAATGCCGCTAATTCGAGCGCGCCCGTCAATACCCGACCGCAACAGAACCAGCCCTCTACCTCCGCCTCTACCATGCAGAATACAGGCAACAGTGGCGTTCAGAATACCGATCAGCAAATACAGAGACTGTTGCAACAGCTCGATGGGGCGCAAAAAGATGCCAGCAACGCCGACGCTGGAGCCTCTCAGGATGGCGGGCAGCCATAATCAGGCGGGTTTGTCTACTCTTTCTCACTCGCGGCTCCCATACTTTTTGATTGTCTTGAATGAAAGGAACTATGACCATGAAATTTCTCGCAACACTTCGACGTATGCCAAAACGTTTTGCGGCTACTGGTATTCTCTGCATTCTCGCGCTCAGCGCGATCATTCCGGCGACCGCGTTCGCAGCCTCTCCCTCTCATACGAAATGCGCCGCGACAGACACCTCGTGCTGGATCGCGCTGGGCGACCAGCTTATTTCCCAGCGCCAGACCTCGCTGACCGACCTGGGCAACAAAATTACGGACCGCTTGAACGACAAATTGATTAACTCTGACCAGTCAAACGTCTTGCAGGCTGACGTTAATACCAATGCAAGTGGCCTGGCCGCCCTGCAAACAAAGCTGAACGCGGAAACCAATGCTACCTCTGCCCGTCAGGATGTCGCCAATATCTTCTTGCAATTCCGCATTTACGCGGTGGTGTTGCCTCGTGACTATCGCCGCCTCTACCTGGATGTCGCGGTGAATGTTGATGGCAAACTACGCGGCCTGAGCGGGCAACTCAAGCAGGCTATCGTGGGCGCGCCAGCCAGCGAGCAGGGCCAGTTGAATACCTTGTACAACGACTATCTCGCCCAGTTGTCCAGCGCCGAGTCACAGTTTGACCTTGCGCAATCCGACTTCCCGGCACTCACGCCCTCCAATTTCAACTACAACCGCTCTGCCTATGATAGCAGCTTGAAGAGCCTGACCACTGCTGAACAGACCATTCATAACGCATTGAAGCAGGCTGGACAGGATGCTCACCAGATCGCCAAAATTTTGAAAGGCAAATAACCCTTTCCAAAGCGAACCGGTACCCATGCGCGGGTACCGGTTTTTTGTTGTCTCTGGCTTGAATGAGAAGAACTCCTCTTGCTGTTGATTACGGTCTCCTATGTATTTTGGGTGCTGATCTCGCGGCGATGCCAGTCCGTCAATTGCTGATAAGCGTGCGCGATGCGCAAGATCATGGCTTCCTCGAATGGTTTGCCAGCGATTTGCAGGCCGATGGGCATTCCATCCGTTGAGAAGCCGCAGGGCAGCGAGATGGAGGGCAGCCCGGCCAGGTTGAATGGCATGTTGAGGCGCAGCAAAGCTGCCGATGATTGATCGACGACGCCATCGATGAGAATGTCCTGATAGCTTAGCTCGACGGGAAAAGCGGGCAGGGGAATGGTAGGCAAGACGAGGCCATTGACGCGCTGCATCACGGCGCGAATGGCGCTGGAGAACTGGCGGCGTTCCTGCTGCGCCTGCAAGTAATCGATGGCGGGAATCTGTTGTCCTTTGAGTAGGCTATCGCGGGTCGGTTCGGTGTAATCGTTGCTGCGAGCGGGAAACCAGCCGTTTTGCATATGCGCGAGCGAGGCCTCGGGACGCTGAATAGTGCGATAGGTGAGCATGGTTGGACGTGGCAGGTCAACCTCTATAATCTCAGCACCCTCTTCTTGTAGCACACGCAGCGCCGCTTGCCAGGCGGCGCGCACTTCTGGATCGAGCGGCGCGACAAACGACTCCTGCGGCACGCCCAGCTTGATGCCTTGCAGCGAGAGCAGCCCGCGTCCTTCAGCGCCGCCAATAAGTGATGTGCTGGGCTGCGCTGGTGGCCCTGAGACGCTGTTGGGGTCGCGCGGGTCGTAGCGCGCAATGGCATCGAAGATAATGGCGCAATCTTCCGCGCTGTGTGCCAGTGGCCCCACATGATCGAGCGACCAGCTTAGCGGGATAACGCCGTAACAACTGACGCGCCCATACGTCGGCTTGAGTCCGGTCACGCCACAACAGGCCGCCGGGATGCGGATAGAACCGCCCGTATCGCTGCCAATGGCTCCCAGACACATACTGGCTGCTACTGCCGCGCCGGAGCCGCCGCTAGAACCGCCGGGGATGCGTCCCAGGTTCCAGGGATTGCGCGTGGGCGGCGTAAAAGTGCCATAAGCGAACTCGTGCGTATTGGTCTTGCCAATGATGACAGCCCCGGCGCGTCTCAACTGCTCAACCACTGTGGCATCCTCGGTTGCGATGTTGTCGACCAGCACTCTGGAGCCTGCTGTCAGGCGCACACCTTTGACGGCGACCAGATCCTTCACGCCGATAGGGATGCCATGTAATGGACTGCGAAACAGCCCGGTGCGCTGTTCCTGCTCGGCCTTTTCCGCGTCGGCCAGCGCCTCGTCGCGCATGACAGTCACAAAGGCTTTGATGTCGCTATCCAGTTGATCGATGCGCTCCAATGCTTCGGCAAGCAATTCAGTCGGCGTCGTCATGCCGGAACGCAGATCAGCGGCGGCTTCGGTAATGGATAGGTAGGGCATGGTCATATCCTCTGTATTTCAGGTATGAGATTAAGCGCGGTGAACACTTTAGTTAAATCGCTCTCGAAGTGTTGGTAAGCACTCAGATAACGAAATGCTTGTATGGCAGACTGTAATATATTTTCTTCTCGCGTTGGTTTTTTCTCGAAGAGCTTGATTGGTTCTACCGAGGCTACACTTATATTGCTTTTTCTGTACTCTGCCAGTATCTTTTTGGACGTTCGCTGGATTATCAACGTTAGAAAGCGGTCGTCAGTGTTTCCTTCGCCATATAGTGCCAGAGCTAATCTCATCTACTTTACTACCTACGCTTCATTTAGAGTGGTACGAGCCTTCTTAAATTGCTTGCGAGCTTCATCGAGATCTTCGCTGTCTATATAGCGTAAGACTTCATCAAGCGTATAAACTTCCATAGTCTCATCTTTATGGAGGTCTATACTAAACTGTGCTTGTGTCCCAGGCGTGACAACGGGCGTCATGTAAGTGACTTCTAAAGTTGGATCACCGCTTCCGAGTGGTTCTACCCTTGTCATTGTATATGCGAAAAGGAGTGAGTCTATTACTTCGGGTAAACTGATAAAAGCAGGAGAATGAGTCGTAATCAATACTTGTCTCAATGGCTCGTCCACCTCATCTGGATCATTGAAATTTGTTGTCATTCTTCGTAGCAACCGTGCCAAATTTTTTAGACACTGAGGATGAACGCCATTCTCTGGTTCTTCAAGGCAAAGAGTACCTTGAAATTGCGGATCGTTTTTAATGGTTGCTAATGCAAGCAGGCGCAATGTACCATCCGAAAGCACCCGTGATGAAAACAAGCGTCCGTCTGATGCTTCTGCAAAGACGATATACTTATCGCTCAGTTTATCTTGCTCTACTCTGATATTGAGGATGCCAGGTACTAAATTTGCCATATCTAGTGAGACACTGGTTAAACTAAATTTATCTTCAGCTTGCATACGAGCCAACATTCTTGGTAAATTCTTGCCCTCAGATGAGAGAAAATGAGATCCAATCGTTGGGCCGGGCTGGCGAAGTGATTCTGTGTTGAGGTGAAAGAATCTCAATAAACGAAGTTCATCCTGGACAGCCAGAATATGAGGATGCTCAATATCGGTTACTCTACTTATTACTGTTTGCTGAACTTCGTTTGCATAAAAGCGTCTAGTTTTTTCTTGCTGGTCATTATCAGGATAGAGAAAAATCATAGGTTGATCTACTACACGGGTCTGCTTATCGGTTATTGTTTCAACGATCGCAACCGGTGTAAGTTTAGTATCAATGAAGACTTTTTGATTTTTCTCTGGCTCTGGCAACCAGTTGTTTTGGGATGAGAGCTTATGTCGTTGACACCATCTGTCTTCTTCTTTTGGAATAGATTTAAGAGACTCATGGGTAAGATAAAGTCGCTCCAGACCATATGTATCTGTACCGAGGGTTATTTCTAGCTCATATCGTAAGCGTGTGTACTGAAGTGAAATATCTCGGCTAGACAGTATTTTCTCTATGGATTCGGTTCCTTCTCCCTGTCTGGCTTCTCCAACTCCGCGTATTTTTCGATTGACCAGCATTTCAATAGCCAGTCGCATTTGATTTGTTGATTCCCCATCAGGTAATGTAGTGAATAGCTCGCCAACTTCACCGCGTAATTCCTGGAATGCCAAAGTTAGATCATTGTCTGCCAACCGTGACAACAAATGTAGCGCGTCGAACAGGTTGCTTTTTCCCGATCCGTTTGGGCCAACGATGACCTGAAAAGGGGCGAGTTCTACTTTGAAGTCTTTGAACGTTTTGAAGCCGTCTATCTCGATCTGCGTAATCATACGCTGGCGCTGCCCCTTTCCTTGCCTCTGCTGCCGTATACAGGCAGTATATCATAGTTGTACCAGAAGGTAGCCTAAATCAGGTGCGCTATTTTTTTGCGCGCGGATAGAGAGAGGTCCTTCGCTGCGCTCAGGATGACAGGGACGCAGCGAAGGATGGGCTGGCCGTTCCTAAAAAATTTATGGAGTTGGCGAGCCTGTGGGGGTTGCGGTAGGTGTCGTGGGTACAACAATAGTGATGCCCTTCGCGGTGAATGTGGTAGTGGTGGCATCGCAGGCGGTCTGGGAAGTGACGCGGACATGCTGACCGGTGGCGAGTGAACCGAAGGTGACGCCGGTTTCACCGCGTTTGTGGAAAGTGGTCTGAGAGTCGGCGGTAACGGTGAGGGTTTTGCTCCCTTTAGCTTCTGTGACGACGAAGGTCTGGTTCTGGGCATTAATGGATGAGATGATGCCGGTGGCACAGGCGCGATTGACGGTGGAACCGGGCGTGGTAGCGAGGGGTGTTGGCGTGACTGTCGAGCTGATACCTGTAGCACTGGCACTGGGCTGGTTGAGAAGTTGGAAGGTGGTGAAGCCGAGCGCGCCTAAAATGATGATGCCAACGATGCTGATAATAATAAGTATGCGTTTACTGATGAACATTTGAGAAATTCTCCTGAGATATTTGGGTGAGTATTGACTCTAATAGGCTGCGAGGGCGACCGCAAGGGTCTCTGCCCCGCATCTACGCCACCCCCGCCCTTACTATGACTACGAACGCTCGTGATAACAAACGTTTATTATAAACAGGTGAGGTCAAGAAACGGTTAAGATTGAGTATGGTTTTGGTCAAAGTACCATTGAATTGACCCATGTTGATGGGCATGATACACTCGACGGCAGACAGGCGGGCGGGCAACCGCAGGGATGGTGGAAGATGAGATGGTAAGACCAATGCAGAAAGGCAGGATCAGACCATGTGGACTTCTACTTTAGAACTTAGCCCGAGACGGGTGATGATGACACGAGCGCTGGGATGGCTATGGCGCGACGCTTATTTTTCTTCATTCGCGCCCCTCCAGGTGCAGAACGTACCCCGCGAGCAGTTGCCGGCGCGGGATTGGGTACGAGTGCGCAACCGGCTGGCGGGTATTTGCGGCAGCGATCTGCATCTGGTTTATGCGGATGGCGATTTTCGCGTGGCTCCCGCCGCGCTGCCGGGGCATAAGCGCAGCTTTCCAGGGCATGAGGTAGTGGGCGAGGTGATCGAGGTGGGGGAGGATGTGACGCTGGTGCAGGTCGGCGACCGCGTGACGCTGCAATACGGGCAGTGCTGCGCGACGACGGGAACGCTGCCCATGTGTCGTTCGTGCGCGATGGGGAATTATAATTTGTGCGAGCAAGCACAGTTCGCGGGGCCGGGGCCGATTGGTGGAGGATGGAGTGAGGAGATGCTGGTGCATGAGCAGCAGGTGTTTCGCGTGCCGCCGGCTCTGAGCGATGAGCAGGCAGTATTGTTGGAGCCATCAGCGGTGGCGGTACATAGCGTACTGCGCCATCTGCCCGGCCCGGACGAGCATGTACTGGTGATGGGAGCGGGTACGATTGGACTGCTGGTATTGCAGGCCATTCGCGCGCTCGCGCCTCAGACAAAGGTGAGTGTGATGGCACGCTATCCTTTCCAGGTGGAGCAGGCGACGCGCATGGGCGCGGCCTCCATTTTGTATCCGCGTGATAGCTACGATAGTGTAGTGCAGGCGACAGGAGCGCGACTCTATACGGGCATGATGGGGAATAAGATGCTGCTGGGCGGCTATGATGCTATCTATGATACGATTGGCACGCAGGATACGCTGGCCGATGCGCTGCGCTGGACGCGGGCAGGTGGCGCGATTGTGCTGGTAGGGGTGGATTTGAATTTGAAGTATCTTGATCTTTCGCCGGTGTGGTATCAAGAAGTCAACGTGCTGGGCAGCATGGGGCATGGCATGGAGAACTGGCCGATTGGCACGCGCCAGCGCCGCTCGACCTTCGCGGTGGCGGCAGAGTTGATAGAGCAGAGACTGTTGTACCCTGAAAAGTTGCTGACGCACCGCTTCGCGCTGACGAATTTCCGCGAGGCTATTCGCGCAGCGAGCAAGAAGGGCGAGACGCGGGCTATCAAGGTGGTCTTTGATTATGCGTTGCTTCCGGCGTCCGTCGTGCCAAATGTGCGTTCCGCGGCGCGGCAGCGACGCCCGGCGCGTGTGACGACAGCAACATGGCCGGAACAGGAACAGGCAGAGGAGCAGGTGGCAGGGGTGCCTGCGCTGGATGAGCAACCACAGGCGCAACCGGAGGCGGAGAATGAGTTGGAAGAGCGCAGTTGGTTCCAGTATGTGCAGCCCTACCCAACAGTAACACCTGAGCCAGTCGAGCCGGTTGGCGTGCCAGAACCTGAAGAGGAGTACGCTCCAGCGCCACCATTGACAACCGACGAGGTTGAGCCAGCGCCATATGTAACGGAGGATGCTCCTCCAGCGATATTCTATATGACGGGTGAAGGCGCGAGGGCCGAAGAAGACGCTTCTCCAGCGATGCCGTACATGACCGGTGAGGGCGAGGATGCGATGCAGGTGGAGGAGATGCCGCAAGAACCGATGGATGAAACCATGATGTTCTATGCATATGAAGAGGTGGGCGCGCCTCCACCAGAGAAGCAAGAGGTGCCTGAAGACGAAGTCACGACGCGCATGTGGGTGCAGGATGTGAAAGAGCAGGAGGAGTTTGAGCCGCAGCCGCTTGTTTTCGCGGATGATGAACAGAGCGACACAACCGGGGAGGGCGAGTCGGAGACAGAGAAGAAGGAAGCGGTAAAGCCGCCGAGGCCGGGCGCGGGACGCAGGCGCTCCAAATCGAGCGGGCGCAAAACAGAGGGTCATGGGGACGCAACAAAAGACGCCTCTGAGACGTTATAAGAGTAACAAGGGAAGGGCGATGCAAGAGGGGTTGCATCGCCCTGATAATCTATTTTTGCCATATTTGCTTATACTACAATAAAGATCGGTTTTTCAGGAGCGCGTTATGACTATTCACAATCAGCAGCCTCAACAGCCGTTTATACCCCTGCCGGATGCGTCACAGGCGCGTCCCATGCCCGCCAAAATATACCAGCGACAACGGGCGGAGCAGGTGGACGAGCCAACAGCGTCTTCGCAACAGTACAGGGAACAACTGCCTCTGATTCCTACGCAAAGAATGCCCCGGCGCAAGCGGCGCTTGCGTATTTCTGTGATTGCGTTGCTGCTGGTACTTACGGGGGCGGTGGGCGTTGCGAGTTTTTTTGCGCCGCGCTTCTTTCAAACGAGTAGTGGAACGGGTACGCATAACATTCAAGGTGTGACGCCGGGCGGTCCATTTGTGAAGCCGCCGCTTTCCTCGACGCAGGTCGATGCGATTATGCACCTGTCGGGGTATATGAAGGATAAGGCGCTGGCTAGCCTGTATGTATCGCATATGACGCTGGATGAGGAGTTGGGGCAGTTGATTATGGTGGAGTACGCGGATGGCTGTGGGAGCGCCAGTGGGGTTTGTCCGGGGGTTACTTCCTACTATGAGTCCGATCTGGATACCATGATTAATACGTTGCACGCGGGCGGCGTGATTATGTATGAATTTCAGATGCAAAACTTTAACCAGACGAAGAATGATCTGGCGAAGATGCAGAGCCGCGCCAGCATTCCCCTGTTGATTTCGGCGGATGAAGAGGGTGGCCCGTATGTGCATCGCCTGTCGCATATCGACGGCTACCGCATGTCGGCTACGGATATTGCCAATTCCGGCAGCACCGATGTGGCGGCGCAACAAGGGGCGAAGACGGCGCATGATTTGCTGGCGCTGGGCATCAATGAAGACCTGGCTCCAGACGTGGATGTGAACCTGGTGAATGGCTATGATATGGTGACGCGCACCTTTGGCAACACCCCCGACTCTGTGGTTAAGTACGCCAGCGCGTACATCAAGGCGATGCAGGGCGCGGGTGTGGTTGGCTGCATCAAGCATTTCCCCGGCCTGGGCGATGCCGTCACCGATGCGCATACATCGCTGCCAGTCGTCAACCAGACGCGCGACCAGATTTACTCTATCGACCTGGCTCCATTCAAAGCCTTTATCCAGTCACCCGATGCGCTGGAGAATCCCGGCATGATTATGCCAACCGACGTGTTGATGCCGGCCATCGATCCAGTCTATCCCGCTGAACTGTCGCACACCTTTATGACCGATATTTTGCGCAACGAATTCGGCTATGACGGCGTGGTGCTGACGGACGCGCTCTATATGCAGGGCATTACGCAGAAGTGGAGCATGAATACTGCCGCTGTCATGGCGTTGAACGCGGGCAACGATATGTTGCTGGGACCGACGGGACCCGATCAGATGCTCTCGATGATTAATACGCTAAAAGCGGCGTTGCAAAACGGGACGCTCTCGAAGGCGCGTGTCGACCAGGCGGCGACGCGCATTATCGCGCTGAAGATGGAATACCACCTGATGCCGGCTACCATGCCACAGGAGTAATGTCCATTATGCGCGCGATAGACGAAAAGAAAATTCAAGGCGAGGAGAGGCGCGGGCTACCACAAGGGTCCCCACCCATCCACATCACCACCCCCGCCCCTACGGGTAGGGGGCGAGGTAGCCGTTGGTGGACGTTGGTGCTGGTGCCGTTGGTGGCGCTGATGGTAATGCTGAATGGCGACCTGAATCGACTGGCTTTGAGTGTGCCGCACCGCCCGCCTGCCAGCGTGCCGCTCAATGAAGCGATGGCGCAATTGCCTATGAATGCACTGCAAGTTGATGCGCTGGCTCATCTCCCCGATTATATGCAATATAAGCAGCTTGCCGGTATGTACGTGTCGCATTTGTCTCTGGACGAGAAGCTGGGCCAGTTGTTTATGGTGCAGTCGTATGACCAGTTCTACTCGCCCTCACTAGAATACATGGTCAATAACCTGCACGCAGGTGGCGTTATCATGTATGCCTTCCAGATGCAGACCCTCGATCAGACAAAACATGATATTGCGGCCATGAAGCAGCACGCCTCGATCCCCCTGATTATCTCCGCTGACGAGGAGGGCGGCTTTGTTGAGCGTATCCAGAATATCTTTGGACACCATCCGGGCGCGCTGGAGATTTATGATACAGGCAATGTGAACCTGGCGACGCAGGCAGGCAATCGTATCGCGCACGACCTGCAAATACTGGGTATTAACGCTGATCTCGCGCCGGATGTGGATGTGCAATTAGTGGACGGTCCCGATCAATATTTACGCACCTGGGGCTATACGCCGGAATCGGTCATTACCTATGGCGGCGCGTATTTGCGAGCTGTGCAGGGCGATGGAGAAATTGCCTGCCTCAAACATTTTCCTGGTCTTGGCGCGGCCCAAACGGACGCGCACTTTGCGCTGCCGGTCATTAAACGCACGAAAGATCAGATTTATTCGACCGAACTGGTGCCGTTCAAGCACTTCATCCAGTCATCCAACCCGCTAGAAAATCCCGGCATGATTATGGATACCGACCTGCTGATGCCAGCCATTGACCCCGTTTATCCTGCGGAACTATCGCCGACCATTATTAATGGCATCCTGCGCAACCAATTTGGATACGATGGTGTGGTGATTACGGACGCCCTCTGGATGACGGGTATCGCCCAAAAATGGAATCTGGAACAGGCTGGCGTTATGGCGTTGCAGGCGGGTAATGATATGCTGCTCGGTGCCATTGGGCCTTACCAGATGCAGAGCATGATCGATGCCATCAAAGCCGCTCTACAAGATGGCTCGCTCACAATGGCGCGTATCAATCAGGCGGTAACGCGCATCATCGCGCTAAAGATGCAGTATCATCTGATTCCGGTAACATTTTCGCAGCGATAAATCTGGCATCACACCTCTAAATGATGTATAATTGCTAAGGTAGCAAGCACATGCGCTTGCCATTTATAATAAAGGACTGCATAAAACAATGCCTGATCTCACACACCATCGTTCCTACTCTATTCTTCCCCCACCACCCATCTCCACCCATTAGGGCAGGCTAGACGGTTTTCACCTCTGGTAAACGCGACAAAAGGGCATAGCAAGTAGCCCTTTTCTTGTTGCGCTCAAGTTTATGCTATTCCATGTCCATCCTGCCCTCTTTGCATACGCTTTTGT
>DASTKD010000215.1:0-13482 GCA_035716135.1 Ktedonobacteraceae bacterium | reverse complement strand
GCTTCCGCCAGTAAGCCAGCAACATCGTCCACCAGCTTCAAATTTGCGCGCGGCCCCGGCAAGTGGCTCTGTTCGCGTAAGAAAAATTCCAGGGGTCGCGGGTTATCCTGCAACGCGCGTACAATCAGGGGCAGTAGTGTTTCATCCATACATGCACTTCCTCATAATATCTTAGATCGCCGCACTTCTTCCCGACCAATCATTTGCATATTCAAGTGCCTGAAATCCATATACATTGTACCATACGGCATTTTCAACGAATGCAACGTCCCTGGCGGGTATCTCGTATTTATAATTGGGATATAGCAATGAGGTATACTGCAACAGAGAGTTCATTACATTGTTCAGAGCCGTGGTGCATTTGCAGCCTGGTTTCGTTCTGCCTGAAGGAAAGGAGGTCGCGCTTGTCCGTCCTGCCGACAGGAACCCTGACTTTGCTGTTCACCGATATCGCGGGCTCCACGCACCTGCTGCGCCAACTGGGTGAACGCTACGCCGGTGTGCTGGCGGAGTGCCGTCAGGTCCTGCGCACCGTGTTCGGACAGTGGAATGGGAACGTCGTGGATACCCAGGGCGATGCCTTCTTCGTGGTCTTTGCGCGCGCCACTGATGCCATATCTGCGGCAGTAGCCGCGCAACGCGCCCTCGCCTCCCATACCTTTCCAGAAGATGTGGCGGTGCAGGTGCGCATGGGTCTACACACAGGCGAGCCGCAGCGAACTGCTGACGGCTACGTAGGCATGGATGTACACCGCGCCGCACGCATCATGAGCGCTGGACACGGTGGACAGGTACTGCTAACTCAGGCCACACGGGAACTGGTGGAGCAGACTTTGCCGGACGGTGTGGCCTTACGAGATATAGGTGAGCATCGACTCAAGGACTTACAACGCCCCACTCACCTCTACCAACTCGTCATCGCGGGCCTGCCTGGCGATTTTCCGCCGCTCAAGACGCTCGGTACCCATCCCAACAATTTGCCCACTCAGCACACGCCTTTCATTGGACGGGAGAAGGAAGTGGCTGCCGTCGGACAACTCTTGTACCGTGAAGATGTGCATCTGGTGACGCTGACAGGCCCCGGCGGAACGGGGAAGACGCGCCTGGCCTTGCAAGTGGCGTCAGAACTCTCCGACCTCTTCGCGGGTGGCATCTATTTCGTCGATCTGGCTCCAGTAAACAATCCTGCGCTGGTCATTGCAGCTATCGCACAGAGCCTCGGCATCCGCGAGGTGAGTGGTCAACCTCTAGTGGAGCGCCTGGAGGACGAATTGCAGAGCAAGCAGATGTTGCTGCTCCTGGACAATTTCGAGCAGGTGGTCAGCGCGGCAACGCAGGTGGCAGACCTCCTTACCACCTGCCCACAACTCAAAGTGATCGTGACCAGCAGGATAGTATTGCACGTACAGGCCGAGCAAGAGTTCTTCGTGCCATCACTCTCACTCCCTGATCCCAACCATTTGCCTGACCTGGTGGCGCTCTCCCAGTACGAATCTGTAGCGCTGTTCATTCGGCGAGCGCAAAGCGTCAGAC
This sequence comes from Ktedonobacteraceae bacterium, assembly GCA_035716135.1. Taxonomy (GTDB): domain Bacteria; phylum Chloroflexota; class Ktedonobacteria; order Ktedonobacterales; family Ktedonobacteraceae; genus CF-113. Next base: position 11,949 of record DASTKD010000215.1, on the reverse strand, counting down.
CTGACTTTCAAGTGACCAATGCCAACGCACCTGCTGTGGCGGAGATTTGTGTGCGTCTGGATGGACTGCCACTGGCTATCGAACTGGCGGCGGCGCGCATGAAACTGCTCTCGCCCGAAGCGCTGCTGACGCGGCTGGGTCAACCCCTACATGTGCTGACAAGTGGGCCGCATGATGTGGTAGCGCGACAGCAGACCCTGCGTAACACTATCGAGTGGAGCTACCAGTTGCTGGATGCCCAGGAGCAACAGATATTCCGGCGGCTCTCCGTTTTTGTTGGTGGTTGCACCCTGGATGCTATAGAAGCACTTTGCGCTTCACCTGGCGACGCAGTAGAATCCGTCCTGGACCTAGCAGCTTCCCTCGCCGACAAAAGCCTGCTCCAACGCATGGGGCAGCAGGCAGGGCAGGAGCCACGTTTTTCCATGCTGGAGACGATTCATGAGTATGCGCGGGAGCGCCTGGCCGCCAGTGGGGAAATGGAGGCAGCGCGAAAGGCTCATACCGCATACTTCCTGCGACTTGCAGAGGAAGCAGAGCAGGGAATGGTGGGTCCACAGCAAGCGGTCTTGTTGGAACGATTAGAACAAGAACACGACAATCTGCACGAAGCCCTGGAGTGGACGCTGGAGAAGGTGGCAGACGAAAAGGCGGCAGAGCGCAGGGAGATCGGCTTGCGCTTGAGTGCCGCACTCAAGAAATTCTGGATGATGCATGGACACTATCGTGAGGCTCGTACTTTTCTGGAGCGCGCCCTTGCTTTGAGCGAAGGAACCAGCACTTCCCTGCGTGCCAGGGTCTTACGGGCTATTGCATCTGTTGCGGATTTTCAGGGCGACATTGATCGGATCGAGGTGGTGGCCCGGCAAAGCCTGGTCCTCTCCCGAGAACTGGAGGATACCTGCGGCATTGCTGACTCCCTCGGCTTACTAGCCGCTGCCGCCTGGTTGAGGGGAAAGATCGTCGAGGCCGTCTCGCTTCATGAAGAGCAGGTGAGACTCCTGCGACAAGTGGGCGAGCCTGGAGAGATTGCCTCTGCCCTCTTCGATTGGGCAGAGCAGGTCAGCTCGCTTGGGGAATACGACCGGGGACAGGCTCTCTTCGAGGAGGCGCTCCAGCTCTTCCGGCAAGCAGGCAACGAACTCCGGGTCGGTGGCACGCTCGTCCACTCGGCCTCCTGGCTCTGGTTTACTCTGGGCAACCTGGCGACCATACGCCAGCGGTTCCATGAGGGACAGGCACTTATCACCAGGGTGGGCGACCGGGGCTGGAGTACTGAATGCTTATGGGTCGCCGCACTGTTGGCTCTCTCTGAGGGAGAGCCGGTCAGCGCATCCAGTCAGGCTCTAGAGAGCCTGAGCATCTATCGTGAGATGGGAGACCCCTGGTATAGCGCCTGGTCGCTGCACATTTTAGGAAGGATTGAGGCACAGCGGGGTGAGATGCCCGCAGCTCGTATATATTATCAGCAGAGTCTGGCTCTCAATCAGCAAGTAGGAGAGAAGTGGATGACCCCTTTCAATCTGGAGGGACTGGCCGGTGTTGTCGCCACCCAGGGAGCGCTTCGATGGGCAGCACAGTTGTGGGGAGCGGCAGAAGCCCTGCGCGAAGCAATAGAGGTTCCCCGGCTGCCTGTCGATCGTCGCGGCTATGAGCAAGCGGTAGCCGCTGCACAGGTACAACTGGGAGAGGAAGACTTTGCCATTGCGTGGCAAGAGGGACGCGCGATGTCGCCAGAGCAAGCCCTCGCCACCTCAGGAGAACTGCCATCATCTCCGACCCCGGCATCCCCTTTGAGAAGCGAGTAACCGTTTTCTCACCCCTCCTTCGCCGTAAAAGTCAACGTAATAAGTGCCTTATTTTGCGCAATGGCTATGTTAGCCAGGTTGGGCGGCTGGATGCCGAAGTCCGTCATGTAAATGGTGCTGGTTGCCGTTCCTGTTATGGTGTTGCCCACCACCTTGCCCTGCACATCGAAGACTTCTTTGTTGGTCTTGCCGTGCATGGTCAGGTTGCCGGTCAATTGAAAATGGACGGTCTGCCCGTCGGTATAGCTTGCCGGTAAGCCCTGTGTGCTGACGGAGACGAAGGTGGCATAGGGATAGGTGTCTGTTTGCAACGAATTTTGTTGGATATAGCCATCGCGCCTGAAGGAATCCGATTGCAACGTCCGCAGATCAACCTGGATATTCATGCCCGCGACGAGCGGAGGCGCGCCGCTGCGTATCTTGAAGCTGCCAGAGACGGAGTGTGTCGTGCCTATCGCGTCATTATTTGGTTTATTCTGGAAGATCAGGTTTTCATACACGCTATAGGACGCGGTGGTCTGGTCAGGCACGATCTGAAAGGTACTCAGCCCGGTCGAGGGAATAGGCGTTCCGGTAGCAGTAGCGGCCCCAGGCGCGGTATGGGCCTGCGACTGGTTGACGGCGCTGGCGAAGTGCGCCGTGTAAATCATACCAGCAACAATGATAACAATAACAAGGCCGGTCGCGGCCAGTAAGTAGTGACGTATTTTCATGGTTCCTCCTAAAATTGCGAGTATATCTCTCTGAGTCTGCTCCACTTCTCCTGAGCTTGGAGCAGATTCTGAGGTTGGTTATGGGACTTCATTGTGTAAAAGCCGGGCAGCGCTTCACAGGGTCTTTTCCGGCAGCGAAGAGTCGTTTTCCTCCAAATCCTCTCGCACAACTGTGTGCGCCGGAGGGAGCGCGAGCATCACCGTCGTACCTTGCCCGGCTATGCTGGCGATGGAGAGCCGACCGCCGTGAGCAAGCGCGATCCTTTGCGCGATTGACAGGCCGAGGCCCGTGCCTCCCGCTTCACGCGAGCGAGCCTTGTCCACGCGGTAGAAGCGCTCGCCCAGATGCGGCAGATGCTCTGCCGCAATGCCGATACCCATGTCGCGCACTTCCAGCAGCGTTTGCCTGTCTTGCTCTGCCGTGCGTACAATGACTCGACCGCCCTGTCGATTGTATTTGATGGCGTTATCAAGCAGCACCAGCATGGCCTGCTCCAGAAGCAGCGGGTCTCCAATGACATACGCCTCGTCGCTGCTCTCTACCTGAACTGTCACGCCGCGCTGTTCGGCAAACGCCTGTACCCGCCGCGCTCCCTCGTGAGCGAGTGCGGCAAGGCTGACGACCTCGTGTTCTCGATGCATTGTTCCGTTATCCAGCCGGGCCAGCGTTAGCAGGTTGGTAGCCAGATTCGACATATGGTTTGCCTCGGCCACAATATCCTCTAACAGCGCCGCATCCTCTTCCTCCAGACGCTTGCGCCCGCGCAGCAGCACCTCGGCATCCGCGCGCAACAGTGTCAACGGTGTGCGCAGTTCGTGCGCGGCATCGGCGATGAAGCGCTGCTGATTGGACCAGGACAGGCGCGCCGGAGCCAGCGCGCGATTCGACAGGAATAGGCCACCGACACCTGCGCCAAGCAGCGCTACAGCGCCAATGCCCAGCAAAAGCTTCAATAACAAAGCCAGCGCGGATTCCTGGGCCTGGACAGGTTCACCAACCAGCAACGCTCCGGTGTTTCCACTCCCCGCCGGACCAGGCACCACTTGCGCGTAAAGATAGAACTTCCCGGTCGTGCCACCGGCATCGACGATTCCAGAGGCTGGTTGGCCTGTTTGTAAAGCCATCCTCACCAGGTTAGTACTTAAAAAAGCGGATGGAACGCCATCGGTATATTCGTTCGGCAGCAAATTGCCGTTCTGGTCAAAGCACAGTATCAGTTCGGGCATCGGCAAACCGGGAGGCGCACCAAATTGCTTCTGTGCATCATCAAGCGGACAGGCGTGATCAAATCCACCTGTTACCCATTGACTCTTATGCGCATCCGCGTGCATCTGCACGTTTGACGCAACAGGCGAAATGAGAAAGTATTGCGTGCTAAAGTAAAGCGTCACCCCAAACAGCACCAGAGCCACCCCCAGCACTCCGCAATACCAGAGTGTCAGGCGCGCGCGCAGTCCCTGGAACAGAGCCGCGCCCGGCTCGCGCGACAGGCGACTTCTCCTGAGAGGAGGCCACCAGGCAGGTCTATTCCAGTTCATTGCATCTCTCTCTTCCTGCAAGGTTATGCTTCGACCTTATAACCTACGCCGCGCACTGTTTTAATCAGTGGGTGTGAAAAGCCCTGGTCAATCTTGTCACGCAAGTAGTGAATGTAGATGTCTACCACGTTCGAGAGCGCTTCCATGTCATAGCGCCAGACGGAATCGACGATTTGCGTGCGCGTGAGTACTCTGCCAGGGTGACGCATGAGGTATTCCAGCAAGGCGAACTCTTTGGCCGTCAACTCTATGACCTGCCCGGCGCGGCGCGCTTCGTGGCGCACAAGGTCGAGCGTCAGATCGCTCACTGTAAGCTGGGGCGCTTCATCGAAATGACGATCGCGCCGCCGTAGCAGGGCATTGATACGCGCCAGCAATTCTTCCATTGCGAACGGTTTGGTTAGATAGTCATCCGCGCCCACGTTGAGACCCGTCACACGGTCCTCAACGGCTCCCCGCGCGGTGAGCATGAGTACAGGGGTCATAATGCGCTCGGCGCGTAACTGGCGACAAATCTCAAGCCCGTCAATTCCCGGCAACATCACATCGAGAACCACCACATCATAGGTATCGGAGAGGGCCAGGTTCAGCCCCGCGTTTCCATCATACGCCACATCGACGGTGTGGCGCTCCTCCAGCAGGACGCGGCGCAGCAGATGCGCCAGGCGCTGCTCGTCTTCTACGACAAGAATATGCATTGCTCTTTTCCTTGTTTCTCTTTTATCGGAAAGGATACTCACTCCCGATACAGTGAAGAATAGCATTGAAACATTGAAACTCTATTGGAAGAAGATGAGAAAATTCCAATGTGACCATCATAGCATAGCGCTCTTGCCGATGTACATGAGAATTTATTCATCTGCTTCCAACGTGCTTCTCATCAATGGCTGTTACGCTAGCGACCACAAGGCAGGCATCCGCCAAAAAATCTTCGCTTTGAAAGGATTAGTATGTCGATAGAAACAGTAGCTCTTTATGAAAAAACTGCGATTGACGCCCTCAGCCCCGACTATAAGCACTCCATCGAGCCAGAACCGCAAGATCAGGAGACAAAGCAAGTACCTGTACGTGGTCGCGCCCAGATCCTCAAGCAGGTATTGCGTTTTGTACTGGCAGGCGGGTTGAATACGCTGATAGACCTGTTGATTTTGAATGGCCTGTTGTGGCTTTTCCCTACGAACAGCACACGTATGCTCCTGCTATACAACTCGTTCGCATACAGTACAGGGGCCATCAATAGCTTTCTATTAAATAAGTACTGGACATTCGGGCAAAAGCAGCGCACCACACGCGGGGAAACGGCGCGTTTCACGCTGGTGACAATCGGGGGTATCTTGTGGAGTAGTATTATTCTCTGGCTCGCCAGCCTCGCGCTGCATTCTTTCCTGCTCAACGCTACCGTATGGGCCAATGTCTCGAAACTGGTCGCCATCGGCGGTACCGCGCTGATCTCCTATCTGGGATTGTGCCTGTGGGTCTTTGTCAGTAAAAGATCGGAGAGCGAATTTTTCATCTCCGAACATCATCCATTTTAAGAAAGGAGGGAATTGCTCCCAACCCCGGCAGCAACCTCCTCGATTAGATGGACCACTTCCGCGGGACCTGGCATGGCGTCTATCTCGTGTTGCAAACGGCGAGCGCCTGCCCACCGTGCCGGTTCATCTAGCAGGGCAAGTACGCTTGCCCGCACGCTCGCCGGGTTGACATCGGGAGGAGCGAGGCACAGCCCGGCACCAGCCGCAGCGACGAGATCGCCGATGATGTACTGATCCGCTCCCTGTGGCAGAATCAACAGAGGCAGACCCAGCCCTAACGAACTGAGTGTGGAACCCGCGCCACCATGACAGATCACCGCCGCGCAGTGTGGGAGGAGCAGCGATTGAGGTACGTAGTTCTCTACATGTACATTGTCTGCCAGTGGCCCTATCGAGGAAGGGTCCTTGCCGAATCCGATGGTAATCAGCACATCGACATCCAGATCGCTTAACCCATCGATCACGCTGCGGAACATCGAAATGTCGGTATTGGTGTTCGTCCCCAGGGTCATGTATACGAGAGGCATCTCGCGCCGGTACTCAATCCACTGTGGCAGCGTCTCACCAGCAACTGGAGGTTGAGCGACGGGGCGCAGCGGATACATGACATGGCGGTAACGCGCCGACTCGTAGGGCTGAAAACCCGGCGGCGTGATGTCCAGGCACAGGCAGCGATAGAGACCCGCCGCCGGGGCAGGCTCAAGACCGCGCCGCCGCCAGAACGGAGCGACGGCATCAGCAGCATCGTCAAGAATGCGCTCAATGTGGCGGATGCCGAGCGTTTGACTGATACTGGGAATGCCAGCGTTCGCCGCAGCGAGTGGGGCGGCGAACTCCCAGGAATCGTGCAGGATAACATCCGGTCGCCACTCTCGCACCAGAGGCTCCAGGTCCTCAAGCATGGCGGGCATCAAAACTTCGCCGAACAGGTGAGGCAGATACCAGCCGAGGATTTCGGACGGTGTGAGCCGGTTGTACTCCTGGTCGGGAAAAAGCTCGGCCAGATGCTCGAAAGCCGTAGCGGGTACCATCCCCGCCTGGAAAGCCGTAAAGCCTGCGGCTTCAGCGCGGGGCCGCATATCTGGGCCGGTAGCTATAGCCACCTCGTGTCCCGCATCCGCGAGCGCCTGCGCAAGCGGCACGAGCGGCTGGAGATGGCCGTAGGCGGAGACGCATGTGACGAGTACTCGCATTGTCCTATCGTTTCTGCTACTTTTTCAACTCGCGGCCTGGGCTGGCATCGGGGCAAGACCAAGCTGCTGTAACATACCCAGTTGGTCGAAGACAACCCGGCTCTCGACCGCCTTGCCGCCATCAAAGCGAAGAAGAGAGACACCCGGCATGGTCACTTGCTTGCCGGTCGGAGGCATCCCCAACGACGCTCCCTCATGTGTTCCACGCAATGTCCAGCGGGCTACGACCATGTCTCCTTCCGCGATGCTGTCCTCAACCGTGATATGCAGATCAGGGAAAGCCCCCTGAAACATACCAATAGTTAGTTTGACGCCCTCGATCCCGGCTGGCGCGCCGGGAGGAAGAGAGTGATCGATGACGCCGGGAGCGAAGTAGTCATCGATGGCTGCCAGATTCTTCTGGTTGAAGACCTCCTCATAGAGCCGATGCACGAGAACCTTGTTCTGTTCTGCTGACATAATCAGTTCCCCTTGCTGAGTTTTGCTTAAACATTCCTGCTTGCGTCTTGAAAATCGAAGAGGACGCATGGCTCGTTGCCGACAACCCAGGCATCATGTCCTGGCGGGGTAATCGCAATATCACCCGGACCGAGATCGTCTACCGTGCCATCATCCAACACCGTGCGAAAGTGTCCCGAAATGATGTAGGTAAAATGGGGTCTCTGGCAACTCTGCGTCCCTGCAACGGGTCTCATGTGTTCGGACCACTTCCAGCCTGGCTCACAGGTCATTCTGACGATGGACATATCGCCAAAATTGACGATTTCCATCTTCGCCTGCGGGGGTGTGCGCGTCTCGTCCGGCGCGTTGAAGCTCTTCTTCTGCGATGTCTTCTGAGAAGTTGACATACTGTTCTTTTCCTTTCATACTTGATTCCCCTCGGAGTTATTGACCTCAACGGGCATACTGCTTCCGAGGGAATCCCAGCAGTACACGCTGATTCTCATCAGGCCGGGGCGATCATGTAATGGATGAGGTTCTCTTGCCGATAGCCTCCGCCCGGCGTCTTGAATGGTAGCAGTATAGCTGGAAAATGCACCCTTGCCATTGTGGAAAGTACCAATAAGCGGGAGAAATCAGTACGTATCTTTTTGTGAAGTGGGAAGGCGGTACGTAGCTAGCGAGTGGTGGTCAGCCCTTTTTCAACCGCCCAGGCGGCGATCTGCGCTCGCGTGGTAAAGCCTAATTTTCCCAGGATATTACTGACATGTGCCTCTGCCGTCCGTTCGCTCACCACGAGGGCCGTAGCAATCTCCCGATTGCTCTTTCCGCGAGCAACTAAAGCCGCCACTTCGCGTTCGCGCGCGGAGAGTCCGTCATACATATTGCTGGTTAGCGCCTCTTGAGAGAGGGGCTTTGCTTGCGGGAAAGAGGACAGAGCTGACCGCAAGAAATGCTCTTGCAGCGGGGTTTCATCGATGGTTGCAGCCAGCCTGTTGATGATATCCCTGGCAGCGCTCCATTCATGCTGCGCTCGATCCTCGCGCTTGAGCAGGTGATAGGCCTGCCCCAATGAACGATGGATATGCCAGAGGATCGACGGAGCCTGGCGCTGCTCGGCTCCCAGTCTGGCATCCTCTAATGCCCCGGCTGCTTCCTCAAGACATTTCAAGGCGATAAGAGCTTCGCCTTTCAAGGCAAGCAAATGAGGAATGGGCTGCGGGCGCGCATCGCCCGGAGCGGATGCAATCAATTGCTCAGCGATAAATAACGCGACGGCAGGCTTTCCCTGCGCCAGTGCCAGTTCACCCCAGGCGCGGGCCGCCTGTCGCTCAAAAAAGTCACGCGGTTGCTGCTCGCGCGGCATGATGGGCTTGAGGACGGCTTCCGCACGAGGAAATTCTCGCTTGAGGATGTAGGCCAGTGCCAGGTACGGCGTCAGTTGTTTCGTCCAGATGGCCGAGCCAAGCGCCTGCGCCCCTGCTAACGCGGTTTCCAAATGGGAAGCTGCCTTACTGGGTTCAAGCAGCAAGAGGTACGCCTGTCCCAACGCGCCGTAGGTGGCGGTGAGCCATTCCTGGTGTTCGATGGTTGTGGCAATGCGCAACGCTTCCTGCGCATGGGCAAGCGCCGGACTGAATTCGCCAAAGGAAGACAGGGTCAGCGAGGTTGCCAGTTCTACAAAAGCCTGCCCTGATTGTGAATTCGTCTGCCGCGCCAGGCGCAAAGCTTCTTCGAGGTCTTGCGCACACTCATCGCGTGTTCTCAGTGAGCTGAAGGTAGTCTCAATCGTCTCTGGAGCGGAGTCTATAGCTCGTGCAGCAAGTATAGGGAACAGGCTTTGGCGGTCGCCCATGTCACGATAAAGATCAATCACTCGTCCAAAGAAATCCTTCACTCCGCTGGCCGGGTCGCCTGTGAAAAAATGGGCCATGCCAAGCATTTCAAGCGTCTGGGCCATGCCCTGCCTGTCGGCTCGCGCTTCAAACAAACGAAGCGCTTCCTGGTGTGCCTCAAGCGCCTCCTGAATGCGTCCCGTGTTCTGTAGCCAGTTACCCAGTTGGTTCAAGCTGTGGGCGCGCAGCACAGAATCGGCCAGATCCTCTGCCAGGTCGCTGGCGTGGTGAAACCATACTCCCGCCTGCGCGTAATCACGTCCAGTCCAGAGGAAGCCGAGCGACTTCATGCTCTGCCATTCCATCAGGCGATCTTGAGCGGCGCGAGCGGCTTCTAAGGCGCGTTCGTAATCGCCCTGCGCGCGTTCAAACTCGCCAAGCGTTTCATAGGCTTGCCCGCGCAGATGATAGACGGCTGCAGGCCAGGCCGCTGGCAGGTGATGGAGAGCAGATAACGCCTGTGTAAAATGGTCGATAGCTGCCTGTGGCGCGTACAGCGCCAGCGCCTTTTCCCCGACGCGCTGCGCGTATTCCAGCGCTTTCTCCCAGACTCCAGCCTGATAATAATGATAGGCCAAGTCCTCCAGATGGGCATCAAGCATGGGCGTTGTGGCGTAAAGGTGCTCTATAGCCTCCGCGAGGGTGCGATGCAGCAGGCGACGCTCGCGCGCAAGTAATCCTGTATACACAGCCTGCTGTGTCAGCGCGTGACGGAAAGCAAACTGCTCAGCCGATACTTCAACCACCAACTGGCTCGCCAGTAGCTCCTTGATGAGCTGCAATAATCGCTCCTCATCGCAGCGCATCACCTGTTGTAGCACCGCGAAATCGAAACGTCTTCCCGCAACAGCAGCAAAGGTGACGACCTGCATAGCCTCCACGCTCAACTGGTGCGTGCGCTCCTGTACGGCATCCTGCACGCTGCGCGGAACAGGTAGTTGTTCGCTCCTCGTCTCGGTACGTGGCTTGCGCTGCCAGATTCCTTCATCAGACCACAGTTCCCCACGTGAGACAAGCGAGGTGAGTATCTCTTCGACGAAGAACGGGTTGCCCTCGGTAAGCGGGTAAATGAGGCCTAGCAGTGCGGCCTGCTCGTCTTCACGCAGGACAAACATCGCGCTCAGCATCGCATCAACATCGCTACGCGAGAGTGGCGTTAGCTGTAGCTCCTGGGAGAGGCGCGCGCGAGCCAGTTGCGCAAGAAAACGCTGCAAGCCCGGCTGAACCTCGTCACTCCGGTAGGTCATCAACAGCAAAAGGGGCTGAGTCGGGCAGAGACGCGCGAGAGACTGGAGAAATTCCAGGCTAATATCATCGCACCAGTGCAGGTCTTCGATGACGAGCAACACGGGCTGCTGAGCGGTTCGCTCTTTGAAAAAACGGGTCAGGGCCGCAAAGAGGCGGCGTTTCTCCTGTTCGGGGTCCAGCAATGATGCGATAAGAGGACCGGGCAGTGACGGCGTCCATTCAGGCAGCAACCGCGCAAATTCTATGACAATCGGGTCCTGCTTAGCCACAAGTGGGTTCGGCGCGTACGACGCGCGCAACAGGTCGAGTAAAGGCGCATAGGGGTACGAGCTATCCATCTGGAAACAGCTCCCCTGGAGCAGCAGGAAGTCTTGAGCAGCGGCACAGGCTTTTGCCCCGGCAACCAGGCGTGATTTGCCAACACCCGCCTCTCCACACACGAGGGCAATCTGCCCCTGCCCACTCCTGGTTCGCTCAACCAGCCGCAAGAGGGCATCACGTTCGAGCGCGCGGCCAACTAAGACCGGGCAAATGACCGGTGACGAGAATGATCCCACAATACGCTTCACCACCTTCACAGATGAATATTAACGACCAGGATTAGTCTTGTCATCCTTCGCTTCGCTCAGGATGACAAGGTATGATCGATCACAGCACCTCTCCCAAGTATCCAAGTATACCTACACTTCAAATAATTGTCAAAGATAAACACGACTCCGAATGCGAAAAATGATGCCAGCATGAGAAATTTCTCATCTATTTCCAACGCAGACCCAATGATAGCACAGTAAGATTGTCTGGAAAGGGAAAAAGCCTCTTCAATAACACTATACCCATAAATAAAAGGGAGGAAATATGTCCGATACCCTGGAAGCAATAACTCCTATCAAGCCCGAATATGTTGACGAACACCGGAACGCCACACCGTCGCGGCTGTGGCAACGTCTGAGCCTCGGTGGGGTCTTGCTCATCTCGATCTTCATGAACTTTTTTCAACTGGGGCAAAATGGCTTTGCCAATCTGTATTATGCTGCTGCCATTAGAAGTATGCTCGATAATTGGAGAAACTTCCTGTTCGTCTCTTTCGATCCCGGCGGCTTTGTCTCGGTTGACAAGCCACCTTTAGGCTTCTGGCTGCAAGCGGCCAGCGCCAAAGTCTTCGGCTTCACGCCTTTTAGCATCTTCCTGCCACAGTCGCTGGCGGGAGTGTTCTCGGTCTGGCTGCTCTATTACCTTGTTCGGCGTCACTTCGGGGTCGTGGCCGGTCTACTGGCGGCATTAGCCCTGGCGATCAGCCCGATCAGCGTGCTGACCAACCGCAATAACACCATCGATAGCACGCTGGTGCTGGTCATGTTGCTGGGAGCATGGGCGGTCTTGAAAGCGGCAGAGAACGGCAAGCTGCGCTGGCTGCTGCTCTGCGCCGTCTTCGTGGGCCTAGTGCATTCTCAAGAAAGGTAAGCCGGAATGTGGTATACTCAGACGCATGAAACCACACATTTTTGTGCGCGACCTTTCCGAAGAGGAACAGCAGTCGCTCACCACCGGGTTGCGTTCCTCGGATGCCTTTGTACTTC
>DASTKD010000214.1:0-4761 GCA_035716135.1 Ktedonobacteraceae bacterium | reverse complement strand
GTGATGGTATAGACCTTCTTTCCCTCGACTTCGTTGCTGGTAGCAAAACCGCCTTCTTCCAGCATCTGTAAAGTGGGATAGATCGAACCGGGGCTGGGGCTGTAAAATCCGCCGGAACGCTGCTCCAGAGCCTTGATCATTTCGTAGCCATGCATGGGCCGCTCTTGCAGCAGCCAGAGCAGGGCGTATTTCATATCGCCGCGTCCGAAAAAGCGACCGCCTTCCCTTCCGGGTCCAAATGGCCCTCCGCCGGGGCCAAAGTGACCGCCTAAGCCAAACGGCCCGCGACCGCGTCCCATCGCAAAGAAGCGCGGGCCAGGACCCGACTCCTGGAACCAGGGAGGAGTCCACTCGTTCCCCCAATGGGCGCGATGATGATGACCAAACGGGCCATGTATATGCTGCTCACCAGAGAAGTGGTGGCCGGGGCCTCGATGTCGTTGCCAGGGGGGGACGCGTCCCTCTTCGCCATTTCCCTGAAATTCGTAGGCAAATCGGTTGCCAAACATATGTGTTTTCCTTTCTGTATCATAACGATATATCGTTATCTACAATACAGTATAACGATATATCGTTAATTGTCAAGGGGTTTACCTCTCATTTTTGTGAGGTTGTTTGCTTGCATGAGATTATGAGGCATGATAGACTTGGATAAAGTTCGCCATGTATTGAACGCCGTAATATCCCCGTATTTGAGTCGGACAAGGATGAGCGGACGTGGAATATGTATGTAGAGAGGAAACGTGTATAGTGAGCGACGAGCCTGAGATGAGCAACAGGAGAACCAGCGTGCAAAGATACCATCGCACGGGAGATCGATTCGCGGGACGCCGGGTTGTCACCATTGGGGGAGGCACCGGAACATTTACCTTGCTCTCGCATCTTAAAAAATACCCTTTTAACATCAGCGCGATAGTCACCATGTCAGATAGTGGGGGAAGTTCGCGCCGGTTGATGGACGAGTTTCGCCGTCAATTGCCGCTGGGGGATTTACGTATGTCGCTGGTAGCCCTGGCGCATAATGGGGCATTATGGCGCGAGGTCTTTATGCATCGTTTTGAGCAATCCAACGATGCGGATGCGAAGGATAGAGGAATAGGCGGCCATAGCCTGGGCAATCTCATCCTCAAAGGTTTGCAGGATATTAATAACGATGATCTCTTGCCGGCGCTCGAGGATGCGCAGGAGCTTTTGAATTGCTCCGGTCGCGTCATTCCTGTGACGCTGACACAGACGATGATTTGCGCCGACCTGGAAGATGGCAGTTCCATCTGGGATGAGACGGAGATCGATACGCGGGGTAGGAAGAACAATGGCGACCTTTCTCCCATTGTAAACGTGCGCCTGGAACCTGCCAATGTTCCCGCTTGCGCGCAGGCGGTCAAAGCTATCAAGCGAGCCGATACGATTGTGATTGGACCGGGAGACCTGTTCACCAGCCTCTTGCCAAACCTCCTCGTGAAGGATATTGCGCAAGCGGTACGCGAATCGGACGCGGAGAAGGTTTATGTCTGTAATATCATGACCAAACATGGGGAAACCGACAGATACAAAACCTCGGATTTTGTAAAGCAGATTCATCATTACCTGGGCGGGCGCGTCGATCGCGTGATTGTGAATGATGGGTTATTCCAGCCAGATGTGCTGGCGATGTATGCCGAGGAGAAGAGCGAGCCGGTCATGGTGGACCGCGCGCAGCTAGCCCGCCTCGTGCCGAACGTCGTCATAGAACACCTGAACCTGGAAGGTGACAGGCTGGCTCGTCACGACCCCGAACGTCTGGTACACGCAATCTTTCCGGGGGATGATTTGTAACAGCGCAGGTTGTAGAGCTGCTACAAACCTTTGGCGATATTCTCGAACTCTTCGCGTGGGAAGGCTCGCATCGTTTGTGTGCGCACGCTGCCCTGCGCGATGGTTCCCATGATGAGGCGGGCCGCCGTCTGGTCATCGGGAGCTTCGGTAATTACAATATAATCGTATTGTCCCATGACAAGATAGAAGCCAATCAGCCGTCCACCGGCTTCTTTCGCCGCGTCATCGAAGTAGCGCAGGCGTTCGGGGGCGTTTTTGACTTCCTTAAATCCCTGTTCCGTGAGGTTCACCAGGCTAATGTAGGTTGGCATCTGTCTTTCCCTCCACTTGCTTGTGGCATTTCATCTTGCAAGATACGAAAAACTGGAGACACAGTCGAGAACCATGTGCATGATGCGCTAGTCTGTATAGTGTACGCTATTCACCGCTTTCATTCAAGCTCTGCAACGAATTTCAGCCTATTATTTTTGTCGAAAAAACAGCCAGCCTTCGCATAAACCCGCGATGGCTCCCACTACTGAGAAGATGGCGTAGCGTTGCGCGGGTACGGCGCTCATGGCAAACAACCCGCTGGATAGCACAAGGTAGACCAGCGCGGCCAGTACCGCACCCAGGAAAGGCCGCGCGAACCATGTCAGAATGACGAAGCCGGGCCACGTGGGTCGAGTTGGGCGTCCCAGCGTCATGATACAACTGATGCAGCCGCCCAGCAGCCCGTAAAGCAGCACATACCAGGGCGCGCCAAGTGGAGCGAAGCTGGCCGTGAATACGGTATTCCAGTATCCCAGCGCTTGCGCGACGGCCAGAGCAAGGGTTGCCAGCAATAATGCGACCAGGTACAGAGCCAGCGCGAGCAACCAGCCACTGGGAGTTGGCGTTGATGTTGTATTCTGAGCTATAGCTGGAAGCCGTTCTGATACGGTACTGGCAGTAAGAACCGGCAACGGCTCGGTATTTTGTTCGGCGCGTATTGGAGTAGGAGTTGATGGCTCCTCTTTCTGTTGTCCGCTCAGCAGCGCCAGTTCTTTTAGATATGCTTCTGGCAATTTGTGCCGCCGGGCCGTTTCGACCAGGCGACGGGCATAAGAGTGATCGAGATGCACTCCAGGCGGCGAAAACGCAGGCGCACTTTTCCGGGCTGCTTCCGAAAGCATGTAGGTAACGCATTGCACCGGGCGCTTGCGATACATCTCCAGCACGGTGACAGGAGTAGCAATGGATGGATAGGTGGCATGAACGAGATCGAGGACAGAGGGTTCGGAATCGCTCTTCTCGCTCAGCTTTCGTGGAATGCGATATAGAATGCCCCAGACCTCCTGTTCAGATGCGGGCGCGCTGGCAATGGTAATAGCGGTTTGTCCACTTTGCAGCGTAATGCTTTCGATGCGGTAGCCTTTGAGAACCGCCGGACCATAAATGTATGCCTGCCCGTTCAGCCGTGTGGAGCTATTCAGATAATCTTCGTCCATTTCCAGGCCATATTCAAATAGCCAGGTAAATTCCGCCACCGGCGTACCGGTCTTCTCGGATGTAATCGGCTGAGCAATGGATGTGGTAGCTACGACAGCCGTACCATTCCCGCTCTCCTCTGACTCTTCCGGTAAAGGGGGCGCGACAGGAGCTGCGCCGGGAAAATCCGCCGGAACAGATACTCCTCCCCGTTCCGATGCCTGTTCGCCTTTTGAAGCCGGACGCGCAAATGAGAGCGGGCGTGGAGTGTTGGAGCGCACAACGGGTACGACGGTTGCTGCTCCATCTCTCCCGTCGATCAACTCTTGCAGGATTTGCTCGTCTAATGGCTGCTTTTGCTCATTCTGATGGTGTGTATCCAAATTACCCCTCACTTTTCCACCTAATCAACCAGCGGGCAAGGGCGACCGCAAGGGTCGCCCCTACCATACACGGATCTGGCTCCTCCATTTCCGATAATTGCTGGAATCCTTTTCCACCTAATCAACTGAAAAGTTCCAATCTTATATGATATGATACTCAGAAAATACCAAAACACCAAATTTCAGGATGTTTGAGCTAATCCGGCACGTTTTGCCATACGCTTTAGATTCGATGCTGTCTGTTGTATCTCTTGTTTTGACAGTATGCCTTGCTCTGTAATCAGTTTTGTCACAAGACGAGCGGGTGTGTGATCGAAGTAGAAATTATGGATGGTAATATCCCTGGGGGGTTGCCCCCATACTTCCCCGGCCTCTTTCTCTTCCAGTTGAGCCAGATTACCTGTCCATCCATACGTAGCGATTTTGAGCGTTTCGCACAGCACGTACAGGGGAATTTTATGCCCACGCGCGGCCCATGCCAGCAGAGCCGTCCCAGCCTTATTCAAAATATCGCCGTTTGCCAGAATGCTATCGGCTCCCACAACGACGGCAGAGCAACGGGGCAAGAAAATATCCGCCTGTGCGTCGGTAATCAGGGTTGTGGCGATACCCGCCTTATGCAAAGCCAGCGCAACCTCGCGTCCCTCATAGCGCGGCCTGCCCTCAAGCACAATCACTCGCTCGATATTGGATGCGCAGGCGGTCAGGACTTCCATTACCGTCCCTGAAAGGCTATGCGTCATGAGCGTGCCACTCAAGGATGGACGGGCATAGCTCGTGATGCGCTCAATCGCCGTATCGTATGTCTGGAGCAGTTGCTCTGCCGCGCGCGCCATCTCGTCAGGATCATCTGACGATCCGAGAATGCGAATTACCGCGCCTGCCAGAGCGAACATAGCCGGGCGCGCCTGCGCCAACTCGTTCCCCGCCTGCCGCAAAAGGCGCAGGCGTTCATCTCGCGTCGAATCTGAAGATGTTGCTATATCATGCAAAATGGCTATAGTTTCGCGCACCAGCCAGCGCGACCCATGCTCGCGGTCCTCGCGCACCATCGCAATGCGCTTTTCAAAGCGTTCCATAAATGGCTCTCCGTCTTTCCAGGTAATGTATTTTA
>DASTKD010000213.1:0-18071 GCA_035716135.1 Ktedonobacteraceae bacterium | reverse complement strand
TTCGGCAACACCATATTTTGTTCCGATGGCGAGGGCGGTACCCTGGCAAGCGTCACATTCGATGCAGGGACGCGGCGCATGACGCATCTTGGCGCGAAACAGGGGCGTTTCTTTAGCAAGATGGGATATTTGCCCTTTGAGAGCGTGATAAAGGCGACGGGTGAGGGCGTTACGGTCAGGGCAAAACGCGGCGAACTCGCTGCTGCTAACGATGCGCCGTTGGAGGGGGTCTCTTTCGATAACAAAAGCGCCATCGAACGTGCCGGCTCCTCCACTAAAGGAACCTTGATGCTGGTTGCGACGCAGCCGGAGAGCGGCGAACTGGTTTATATCGTTGCGCATAATTTGCGCGCGGGACAGGATACTCTTTTGCGGGCGGAATACGTTGCCAGTATGGAGAAAGATCATATTACCGTAACCATCTCCGATGAGGCGCTGAATGCGCTTCGGCCTTACCGTTCTGATGCAGCCTTGCAACAGGAGGTCGAGTCTATTTTATTTGATCTCACTCCCATGCATGTAGACCTCAAAGGTATGACCATTCGCGTGCTGGATAGCGTCCTGTATCTCGACGGCAATATTTCTAGCTCACTCCGCTCGGATATAGCGCAAGATCAGGTACTGGGCGTGCAGGGGCTGTTGGAGATTAAAAACAACCTGGTTGGCGATGACCAACTCGCGGCAGACCTGGCGCGCGCGCTTGGACAGGACCCCCGCACACGCGATCTCCCCATCGGCGTCTATCCGAAACTTGGCGTGGTGCGCTTGAGCGGAGCCGTGCATACTGCTCAACAGAAAGCATCCGCGGAGGAGATTGCCCGTAAATTTGCAGGCGTGCGCTCGGTAGACAATAACCTGATCGTTGACCCGAACTCTGATATGTTGCATGTCATGTCCGCGCCCGAAGGCGGCGAGGCGCAAGATAAGATTCCCGGCAAGTATATCCGGCATACACAATAACTATGGAGCCCACAAAGCAGGAAAAGCCTGTTGAAGCGGTCGTAAGCGAAACACCGGCGCAAGCCGCAGATGCGCCAGTGTCATCAACTCTTACGCCAGAAGCGCCTGTATCACCGGCGCGCGCGCCAAAATCTACTTATGAGGGAGTACAACACGCTATGCCCATGCAACGCCGGGAGATCGCTGCGCAGGCTATCAAAGAACTGTGGCAGGAAATGCAGATTGCTGATGAGGCACCGCTCATCTTTGCCTCGCCCATCCAACGTCGTATCCAACTGGAGCATCATCCTCTCTTGCTCAACCGCGTCACCTCTAACGGCAAATCGCGCAAGAAGGCCAGCGCGGAACCGTTGAAAGTCTGGGAAGCGCTGGAAGCTCCCACCTATGCTCAGGGTATCGCGGCCACCAGCGAAGTAAATACGCTGCTCAAAGCGGATATGTTCCGCTCTGCCATTGTTGGCGACCGCGATGTCATTCCGTCCGCGCCCTATAGCTGGATTTGCTATACCTTCGCCGCAGGCTGGAAAGCCCTGTCTGTCTACTACTATGACTCTGATACCAACGAATCACATACCCTCAACGCTATTCCCTCTGGACATCAGGACGAGTGGCTGGCATTTCTCAAGCTGCTGGACGAAACCCACGAGAACATCTGGCGGCAGCAGCGGCGCGGCACCATCGAGATTGTGGGCGGGGATGACGACCTGGCGGAGGTGATTAAAAAATCCTCGTATGACGATCTCGTCTTGCCGCCTGCTACCCTGACACATATCACAGCTCAGCGCCATATGTTCGATAAAGATGTCCTTGACCGCTACGGCACGCTGCATATTCCGCGCCTGCGCAAGGCGCTTTTGATTGGCCCTCCTGGAACCGGCAAGACGAGCATACTCAAAGCGGAAGGCGCGTATCACGCGCAGCAAGGCGGACTGGTATTTTATGTTTGTACCCCCACGCGCAACAGCAGTGCCTGGGGACAGCTTGCCTACGCCTTGCGATTAGCCGGAGAAAGCCACCTGCCAGCGCTGATTCTGGTCGAAGACTTTGAAATGTTTGTCACCAATCCGCCAGACATGCAATCAGCGCTAAATATGCTCGACGGCGTGGGAACGCCCGATAATCCGGCGGGGACTCTGCTGCTCGCCACCAGTAACGAACCCGAAAAGATCGACCAGCGCATCCGTGACCGTACCGGGCGTATCGATGTATTGATAGAAATTGGTCTGGTAGAAGATATTGAGCTGGCGCGGCGGATGCTGGCGCATTTCCTGGGTGATGCGTACCACGAGGAAGAACACGCTCCGGTCGCGTCGAATCTCCTCAAGCATCCTGGCAGCCATTTCCGCGAAGTGTGCCTTGCCGCCCTCATGCGCGCTTTGCAAGATGGACGCAAGGACGTTTCCGGCGAGGACCTGCTCTGGGCGCACGAAGCCATCCTGATGGGTCAGGCCAGCGCGGAAGAATCCGAACGCTTCACTCCCACCACTACGCGCAGGCGCGGCAGCTACTTTGGTCGCAATTCGTGAGTTTTATGTGAGCGCCTGCTCCAGATCTCTAATAATATCCCCAACGTCCTCGATGCCGACCGAGAGACGGATGCAGCCATCGGTGATGCCGATTTGCTGGCGTTCAGCCCTTGTGAGGTTGCGGTGCGAAGACATGGGCGGGTAGCTCAATTCTGTATACACATCGCCAAGGGTAGTAGCTGGCAGGCAGAGTTGCAGATTGTCCATAAAACGGTAAGCTGCCTCGCGCGATTGCTCTTGTAGCTCGAAGGCCAATAGCCCGCCGAAGCGACCGTTGCGAAACAGGCGTGTGGCAAGTTCATGTCGTGGGTGGTCAGATAACCCTGGATAATGTACCCGCGCAATAGCAGGGTGTTGTTGCAAGTAACGCGCAACCGCCAGCGCGTTGTCGCATTGTCGTTCCATGCGCAGGGGCAGCGTTTTCAATCCGCGCGACACCAGGAAAGCATCGAATGGACTGAGCATGGCTCCCAGCATGGTGCCATAGGTGCGGGCCTGTCCTATATGCGCGTTTTGGGAGCAAATCACCACGCCGGCGGTGGTATCGCCATGACCGCTTATGTACTTGGTAGCGCTATGTACCACGATGTCGAAGTTGTGTTCGATGGGCTTGAGAAGGTAGGGCGTGGTGAAGGTGCTGTCAACGACGGTCACGGCCCCGATTTCGCGCGCGGCATCGCTGATGGCGTCCAGGTCGATCAATTTGACCAGCGGGTTTGAGAGCGATTCCACGTAAATCACATCGGGTTGCTCATCGCGTATCATTTGCCCGACATCCGGGCTGCATAGATCGCGCAACAACACCTCAACGCCAAAGGGCAGAAATATCGTGCGCAGCATCCCGATGGTTGGTCCGTAGAGGTCGCGCGCAATGAGGATCTTCGCCCCTGGAGCTAACCCGGCGGTCAGTACAGCGGCGTGTATAGCCGCCATGCCTGAACCGAATACCACCGCACCAACGCCGCCTTCGGCCTCCGCCAGTACATTTTCGAGCGTCTGCGCGTTGGGGTTGCCCTGCCGCGCGTAGACATAGGTCTTTTCGCCCGATGGAAGCGTGCCGCCGAAGGCGCTGTCGAGCGTTTCCGCGTCGGCGTGCAGGTAGGTGGTGCTGGGAGAGATGGGCTGCACGGTCGGCCTGCCGGAGCGTGGCGAGACGGCCTGTTGCCGGCTGCCATGCACGAGTAGCGTATCCAGCGTCCAGGGTTGTTGTTCATTGTGTTTCATGTGATCCTCCAGAATAGTATAATAGCGACCTGCCCAGGTCTCCCAACGCCAGCGATGCGCATGCATAGATACCGGGAAGCCAGTAGGGAACACCGAGCATATCGGGATGAAGATAGCTGAATGCGCCCGCCGCCACCAGAATCATCTCGATCAATGTGCCGGTAATAGCCGTCACCAGCGAAAATACCAGGTTTTGCCAATCGCTGCCAGCCAGCAGCCAGAAATTGCAATAGATGAGCAGGATGAGCGCGCTTTTGGTCAGCGTATCAAAGAAACTCGCGCTAATCAGGTACACTAATGGCAGCCATGCCAGCCCCAACAGGCTGCTGAAAAGCGGACGGAAACGCCGGTGGTGCAGCAGCGGATCGAGCAGGGGGTGCGAGCAAGCGATAGTCATAGCCGCGCTGCCAAACAACAGGGGAACCCACCACGCGATGCCCAGCAACGCAGGCGATGCGTAGCGTTCGACATGGCTAAAGACATGGAACGCATCGAGGGCGGTGCCGAGTGATGCGCCCAGTAAAAATAGCCACAGAAGCATCCTGCCTCGGAATTGCCGTATGACCAGCGTATTATTCCTCCTGTTTCAAGGTGTGCATAGCTTGTTGAGGTAACGCAGCGATTCAAGTAATTCTTCGATAGAAGGCAATTCGCCCTCGTTATCTGCTACCCACTGAGCGTACATGGAATTGTAGCGGTCCGCGAGTACGATACCGGGGCGGTACGAGCGGGATGTTTCGTCCCATCGAATATATCGTCTTATCACGGTACCCCCGGCGTCCGCGAGCAGCGCGAATGGCAGATGCAGCATTTCTTGCGTTTGCAGATTGGTAATGACGGTATCAGGCGTCACCGCCAGTATTGCGCACCCCTCTTCACGAAACATGCTGTAGTATTGCGAAAACTCGCGCAGCAAACCGCGACTCTCGCCCGTCGCCGAACTGCGTAAGAAGAGCAGCACAAGATGTTCGCGTTGTTTATAGTCCCAGGGGCTATGTGGCATCCCATCTGCTCCTGGCAAACTAAATGCCGGAATGATTTGCCCGACTTCCAGAGGTGGTGAGTCGCTTTGTGACATGATTTCCTCATAAAATTGCGATGAGAATGGATGAATTTCGTAATAGATATTGTACATCATACAGTTAATCTTCGTTAAGCCGTATCGCCTGGCCCAGCGAGGGGCGCATGACCGTCCAGACCATTGTGCCGATGGCGATGATGCAGATGGCTGCGAACAGCGCGAGAGCCATGCTCAGGGTAGAGGGTATCACAACCTGCCGGGGGAAAGCATGTTGGATGAGATAAAACTGGCTATCGCTCAAATTGCTCAATATGCCGCTGATGGGAACGTCGGAAAATACCAGCGTAGGCACAACGGTGGCCGAGAGGATTCCTCCCAGGAGGAAACCGATAAGCAGCGCAAATACGAAGACGAAACCCTGCTCGAGTACGAACTGACCGGCTACCTGGAGCGAGGTTGCGCCCAGCGAGCGCAGCGTGGTAAAGGTGCCTGAACGCAGCTTCGCGTTTTGCCAGGAGGCAAGCACATAGCCTATCAATACCAGCAAAAGCGTAATCGTCGCCCCGATGGTTAGCAATGTCAACAGGTCGAGATAGAGCGGCTCGACATTCAAGGTGTCTTGTAGAGCGCGCCGGTCAAAGAGGTTATCGAGGTGTAATGGCGCGGTGGTAAGAGCGGTACGCACATGCGCTAACGTTTGCGCATCATCCTGCGTGTGTAACCAGATATGATTGACGGGCAAAACCGCCTTCTTGACTGTGAACAGTTCTTGCAATATCTGTGGATTCATGTAGACCATCTGAGGCGTAAAACTGACTCCCGCCGGATTGATAGAATTATTAAGCTGGTAGAGGTGGGCGAAGGTCGTATAATCCAGCAACATGCCTCCACCAACGGTGATAGAACTGCCGCCCGCATCCTGCGTCGTTCCGGCGTTCACAGTAGGGATATGCTGCACTATCGCAATTACAACGCTGTTTAATGCGCTTGTATTTGTATCAAGCGCATAGTCCGGCAGGTCGCTCATTGTCATAGTGAATTTGGAGCCAACTTGCAAATTGAGGCTGCTCGCTGCTGATGCATCTATGATAACAGGAACGAGACCTTGCGCAATAGCGGACTGTCGTTGTTGAACCAATTGAGCCATCAGGGAGGCGAGCGATTGAGACGAATCCTGCGTTGTCCAGTCTGCTGTCTCCGCGAAAGTGTTGGCGTCAACAGCCTTTACCGCGATATGAGTATCCTGAAACTGGACAGTGACAACGCCGTCTCCATTGTAACCGCCGCTTGCCGAGATGACGCCAGGAAGTTTCTGGTAAGGCGCAATTACATTGCTCAGCGATGCCTGTTGCTGGTTGCCAGAGGCAGCAATATCGCCGCTAAAATCGGCCCCGGACTCAAAAGCCGCGATGTCGGATGAGCGTTGCGTTTGCGAAGCGGTGAAAACCAGCGAGAAGATGGCAAAGGCGACGGTGAGCGCCAGCAGCAGGGTCACACGCAACGTCTGGCGTGGGGAGCGAGCCATGTGGGCGAACGCCAGCATTGGAGTAGCGCCCCTGCCACGCGAGGAGAGCCATGCGCCTAGCTGCAAAAGCAGGGGATACAGGCGTAAAAGCAGCAGAATGCAGCCTATCACCAGGAATAAGGGCGTAATCAGGGTGAGCGGAGATGAAAAGAGTACGATACTGCGTGTAGCCGATACATTCTGTGCGCTGTTGACGTAAAGCGAGATGAAGTAGCCGGCAAAGGCAATCACGATGGCGACGACATCTAAGCGCAAACGCTGCCAGATGGGACGATGGGCAGCGCGCGTGGTTTCCTGGCGCAGCGCGTGAATATTCATGCCCGCCGCGTAGCGCAACGCGATAATCAGGGCCAGAATCGCGGCAGCCGCCGTTGCCAGTGCGTACCAGCCGACTGATACGAGTGCGTCCCAGAGATGGCCGGTAAAGTAGATCAGTGCATCTTGTCCGGTTGGGGCCAGGTTGCGGCTGGCAAGCAAAGCGGCGGCGATGAGCGCCAGCAGCAGGCCGATGACCAGCGCGATGAGGCCGAGTATGACGCTTTGCATGACCATCGCGTTGAATATCTGGCGGCTGCTGGCTCCCCGGCTGCGCAAGACAGCGATGGCATCGGCCTGTCGATCAACCAGCAGATGCGCGATCAGGCTGACGAAGTAAAGCATTAACCCGATAATCAGCACCGAAAGGATGAAAATGGGGATCGCTATCACATCTACACGGCTCTGATAGCGGGTCAGGATACCGGGGAGGTCAAAGGTCCCCGCTACGGAATCTGAAATCGCTACCTGGAGCAAGTAAGGAAAACTGGTTATGCCCGTCACGGGTTGATTATTTTGGATATTACCGGACAGGTGCGCAATATCCGCCTGCAAGCGTCCCAGCGAATCCATGACGGCATTCAGTTGATTTGTCGTGAGCGCGGCGACGTTCAGATGATAGTACCAGGTCAGCGCAAACGGTTGGGATGTGAAGACTGCGTCCGTATGCAGCGTGCTGGCAGGCTGATCCAGCGCTGCCAGAAGAGCATCATTGGAAACGAGAAGCGTATCGCTATACTCTTGCGCGCCCTGCGCCACCGGCTGGAAGTCGTTGCCGCGCCATACAATATCGCCCGGCGCTACTTTTATCAAACCGGCAACTAACAGATGCAGGCTGATGGTTTGATTGATGGGCGATCCATCCGGGTTGGCGGCATAGATATTGAAATTGAGCATCAGGCGGGAACCAATAGTTACACCGAGATTGCGAGCGGTATCGGGCGTAAGCAGCGTCTCGATGTCGTTGCCGGAATTGCCCGGCAATCGTCCTTGCAACAGCGTCAGATGCGAGGCTGCCTGCTGCATGGGCGCGCTGACCAGCGTCAGCGTTGAAACGTGTGTGTTGGGTGGCAATGCGACAGGCAGAAAATCAGGCTCCTGGATAGTAAAGAACGGGGAACCGCTAAGGTACTGGCCCATGTCTTTTTGTGCCAGCGGATCGACGCTTCGCTTGACTCCCTCTAAGGACCGTGTAGATAAAGCCTGTGTCGAGGCGTTTAGCAGAATCTGGGAAGTAGCGGGATTCGCGCGCAACAGGCTATGCAATCCGCCATCGGTCGTAATGGCCGAAAAGAGCGGCACCACGCACATAACGCTAATGGCCGCGATCATCGTCAAACCCGCCACAGAAATGAGCAGGGGGCTGCGGCGCAATTGTAACAGCGTCAATTGCCACGAAGTTATGCCAATTGAGGGTCGCTGGCGCGGTCTCTTTTCTGGTTTCACCTTTGAACGGGGAACAGCAACTTCTTCGCGCGTGATAAAATCCAGCCGCGCGTCATCTTGCAAACGTAGTTCCTGGCTCATCGAACGCCGTATCACCAGCGAGACCATCAGGCTGAGCGCGATGGCGCAGATAGCGATAAAAACCAGCAGGGCTAGCAGCAGCGAAAAAGGCAGAGCCACCTGTACTGGAATGATATGTTGCAAGGTGAGAAAATCAAACCCATTCGTGTTGAACGCGCCCGGAGGAACGCCTGTGAAGACCAGTACAGGCACTACTGTGAAGGCAAGCAAAACCCCGAAGAGCAATCCGAGCAGCAATGCCAGCGTGTAGATGATACCCTGTTCCCACAGGAAGAGGCTGGCAATGCCCCGTATGGATGTTCCCAGGGCGCGTAAGACCACAAAGCTGGTGAGCCTGCTGCGCGTGCTAAGCCACGAGGCCAGTAAATTTCCGAACAACGCCAGCAAGAAAGCGGCTGTGACACCGAGTGCCAGCACCGCGATCACATTAAAATAGAGCGGGTCGTTGAGCAAATCGCTCGCCAGCGTATAGCGGTTTGAGAGGTTGTCCAGGTGCAGGCTCGAAGAAGTCAGCGTTGTATTGATGTTGCTCGTTACGGCAGCGTCGGCGGAAGTGCGCAACCAGACATGGTTTACCGTGATAGTTTGCTGCGCGGTATTGGCCTGCGTAGTGGCGAACGTTTGATAATCGACCAGAATGCCGTTCTCGACGCTCTCGTCAATAGCAGGGATGTGATTGACGATGGCGATTACCACGAGCTGCGCATTGCTGATGGATGCGTTTCCCTGAAAGATACCGTTGGCGTACACCGTAAACGGGGAGCCGACACGCAGTTTCAGGTTATTGGCAGTCGCCGTCGTAATAATGGTGGGAACGCTATTCGATTTAATAGCGCTATTGCGTTTCGAGAGCAGTTGCGCCATCAACGATGAGAGCGGTTGCGTTGAGTCTTGCGAAGTCCAGTAGGTAGTGCTGGCGTAGGTGGTGGGATCAATAGCGCGTACAAGCAGTGGAATATAAGGAGTTACTACCACCGAGCGCGCCGATTCTTCGTAGCCGACCGATGCCGAACTCACCCCTGGAATGTGGCGATAGAGCGCGGTTTCCTCTGACAGTGGATGGGTGGGTGAATCCGCCGGTATCGCGCCGCTGAAATCCGCTCCAACCTCGAAGGAGGCGATGTCGTTGGCTCGTTGCGCCTGCGATGCGGCAAAGACCAGCGTGAAGAATGCGAAGGCGATGGTCAGTGCCAGCAGAAGCATCATGCGCAGGGATTTGCGCGGCGCGCGGCTGATTTGCGCCAGGGCCAGCAGGGGGGTAGCGTTGCGCCCCCTGGCGGCGAGCCTGGCTCCCAATCGTAACAACCAGGGAAAGATGCGCATGAGCAGCAGCATGGCGGCCAGCAGCAGGAAAAATGGTCCGATGAAGGCCAGGGGCGTCACCACCAGCGCCTGTATCTGGGGGTCTAATTGCTGCTGGATCGAACCCAGGTAGATCGATATGCTGTAACCAACCAGCGCCACCAGCGCGATGAAGAGGTCAAGATTGAGTCGCCGCCAGAGCGGAAAACGCGCTCTACGCCCGCTTGCATTGCTCGCTGCCATCAAATTGAGGCGCGTAATGCTCAGGAGCGACAGTCCCATCACGATGATGGCTACCAGTACAGTAATCAGCGCGTAATAACGCACGCTCCATAGAGCCGACGCAGGCGCGTTCATGACCACTGACAGCGCGCCCAGGTCCCTATCGCCGAGCAATAGCCCCACAATCAAGGGTAAGACAAGCGGCGTTAGCAGTACTCCTGCAATAAGCGCGATGATACTCAGGCCAATACACTGTGTGAGCAAGGCAACAAAAACTTGGAAATTACTGGCTCCCCGGCTCCGTAGAACCACGATGGTCTCTGCCTGCCGGTCAACCAGCAAGACGATCATCACGCTGATGAAGAAAAGCAGCAAGAAGACGACCAGACCGGTCAGCAGGCCGATGGGAACGCGCGCAGCGCCAAGTCGCGTGCGGAACTGCTCCAGCAAGCTCGGTTGGGAGTGAGCATGGAAAGCAGCCCCGGAAAGAAATATGCTTAATCCGCTACTGACAAAACTTTTGGAGATGTCTACTTGCAGTTGATTGAGACTGGCGATAAAACCGTCAAGCTGGTTGGTTGAGATGCTCAAAGGATTCAGATGATAGTACCAGTGGAGTAATGATGGATAGGCAAAAGTGAGTTGACTCTGCTGGTATTTTTGCGCGATCGCGTCAAAGGCGGGAAGTAAGACGGTGTCCGAGGTCAGCGCTAAAAGTGTTGTGAGCGGAAACTTGTCTGAAGGAGGTATTGGTTGATAGTCATTGTCATGCCAGTATGCATCGTTTGTTCGCACATTGAAGATGCCGACAACATGTAGTTTGAGTGGTTGCTCTGTAGGCACAAGCTGGTGAGTAACCGGAGACTGAGCCAAAAACGCTAATTGCAACGTGATAAAACCATTGAGTTTCACCCCTAGAAACTTCGCCGTCGCCGGTGTGATAGCTATTTCGACAGTATTGGCGTTGTCGGATGGCAATCTTCCCTGCAACAATGTAACGTGACTGGCCGAGAGGCCCATCGAAGTGGCATACATGGTCATTACAGATGGAGGAAGGTGTTCTGGCGAGATAAAGCTGAAATCGGGCGTCTGTATCTCCAGTCGTGGGGGAGCATTGAAAAAGCCACGCAGATTGCTCTGAAATGAAGGATCAATCAATGAGGATACCGTGTTAACGGTTTGAGTGGTGAGTCCCGGTACACTGACGTGCGCGGCCAATTCCGCATTCTCTGGCGGCGATGTTAATGCGCTGCGCAGTCCGGCGGTTTGCAGCACCTCCGAGAGCAGGGGAATGGTACAAACAAGGATGATAGAAACGGTCATGCCCAGCGTGATGACCAGCAAAAGTAGCCAGTGCTGACGCCAGCGCGCTCTCGCCAGCGAAAATATAGAGGATATGCCAGGAGAATGCTTGCGAGGCGCTTGTGTCGTACTCATGCGTTTTCCTTCTGACTATAATCAGTATGCATAAACTGGCGTAAGAAGGTCGTATTGACAGGTAAGCTAGAGAATGCGCTGATATGAAAAGGTATATTATAAGTACAACATTTTGTCAAATTTATTCACAGAACAAAAGCTCTTTCCATGCCGCACGCCCTCATGAACATTCCCAATCACAATCGGGTCTGTCATTCTGAGCGCAGCGAAGAATCTCCCTCGCTCCGCCGAGATTCTTCGCTGCGCTCAGAATGACAGGGCAAGGCCGATTTTGGTCTTACTATTCATCAGGGATATTCGGCATGGTACCTGGCTTGCAATCACTGGTAGAAAGAAGCATAATTAAGGTAATACGATCAGCATTGTCGCTGGTTATGCCTGAGTAATCCTCTGGAGGACTTTAATAAAAATGAACGGAAAAATGAAGGCGGCCCTCAAAGTGGAGGCAGCGCCTGGAGCAACGGTTGCCCTGGTGGACATCCCCACCATTGGTTCGCGTGATGTGCTGGTGCAGGTGAAGGCGGCTTCGATCTGTGGCACAGACATGCACATCTACGAATGGGATGCGTGGGCGCAAAGTCGTATGCGTACCCCGCGTATCTTTGGTCACGAGTTCGCGGGCGAAGTCGTCGAGGTGGGGGATGAAGTCGTCGAGCTTGTGCCGGGTGATTTTGTGGCGGCTGAAACGCACATCACCTGCGGCCACTGCTATCAGTGCCGCACCGGTCAGGCGCATGTCTGCCGCAATGTGCAGATACTTGGCGTTGACCGCGACGGCGCGTTCGCCGAGTATATCGCTATCCCCGAAAGCGTGGCCTGGAAAACGGGCAAAGAAATTGACCACAGTGTCGCCTCGATTCAAGAGCCATTTGGCAATGCGGTTCATGCCACCTTCGCGGGCGAAATCGCCCAGCGCACGGTAGCGGTCTACGGTTGCGGCCCCATCGGCTTATGGGCGGTCGGCCTCTCGCGTATCTCCGGGGCAAGCACGATCTTTGCTATCGAACCCAACCATAAACGCCTCGATCTGGCGACCACTATCGGCGCAACCTACGCCCTCAACCCGCGTGAAGTCGATCCTGTACAACATATCCTTGATGTCACAGATGGTCTCGGCGTGGATGTCGTACTGGAAATGTCGGGTCATCCTGGAGCCATCCGCCAGGGCTTCAAGTCCCTGCGCAACGGAGGTCGCGTCTCGCTGCTGGGCCTGCCTGCAAGCATGATCGAACTTGACCTTGCCAACGACATCATCTTCAAGGGAGCAACCGTCCAGGGTATCTCCGGGCGGCGCATCTTTGATACCTGGTATCGCACGCGCCGCATCCTCGAATCCGGCGAGCTAGACCTTAAACAGGTAATCACCCATACCCTGCCCTTTGAGCGCATTCACGACGCTATGGAAATCATGAAAACTGGCGATTGCGGCAAAATCGTCATGACGTTTTAATCAAGAGGGAGATCATGGATAAACTGCAAGCATACTTGAAAAATGAGCTGGATGGCCTGCGCGCCAAAGGCGTATTCCACCTGCCTAGAGTGCTGGAAACAGAGCAGAAGGCCACCGTCGTTATTGACGGGCATGAAGTCATCACCCTTTCATCAAATAACTACCTGGGCCTCACCGTCCACCCGCGCCTGCGCGAAGCGGCCATCAAAGCCATCGAGCAATATGGCGTGGGTTCTGGCTCGGTGCGCACCATCGCGGGAACCATGACGCTGCATAACGTGCTGGAAGAGAAGCTGGCGCATTTCAAGCATACCGAGGCTTCCCTGACCATCCAGTCCGGCTATGCGACGAACCTGGGCGTGATCTCCGCCGTGATGCAGGACGGCGACATGATTATCAGCGATGAACTGAATCATGCCAGCATCATCGACGGTATCCGTCTGAGCAAATCGCCGCGCAAGGTCTTCCCGCACAAGGATATGGCCGGACTGCGCCGCGTGCTGGAGGAGTCAAAGGGCGCGAATAAGGTGATGGTCGTTACCGACGGCGTCTTTAGTATGGATGGCGATATTGCTCCCCTGCCCGAAATCGTGGCGCTGGCCGAGGAATATGGCGCGTTTGTGATGGTCGATGATGCGCATTCGAGCGGCGTGCTTGGCAAAAATGGGCGTGGCAGCGTCAGTCATTTCGGGCTGGATGGCCGCGTTGCTCTGCAAATCGGCACACTCTCTAAAGGCATTGGCGCGCTGGGAGGCTATGTAGCCTGTAGTCAGGATATGCGCGATTTTCTGTTGCAACGCGCGCGTCCCGTGCTGTTCAGCACCTCGCACCCACCCTCTGTCGTGGCAACCTGCATAGCTGCGCTGGACATTCTCGAAGAGGACAACAGCCTCGTCGAACGCCTGTGGGAGAATACTGCTTTCTTCAAGCGCGGCCTGGAGCAGCTTGGCTTTAATACGGGCAAGAGCGAAACGCCCATCACACCCGTCATTGTGGGCGAGGGCGCGTTAGCCATGAAGCTGAGCCAGCGTCTCTTTGAGGATGGCGTCTTCGCGCAGGGCATCGTCTACCCTACCGTTCCCGCCGATAAGTGCCGCGTGCGCACCATCGTGACGGCCATTCATACCCGCGAGGAACTGGCGAAGGCGCTGGATGCCTTCGAGCGCGTGGGCAAAGAGCTTCACATCATTTAAGAGCAGGTAAGATTAGTTCTTCGATGGCGACAGCAACGCCGTCCTCGGCGTTGCTGCTCGTCACATAATCCGCCTCGGCCTTCACTTCGTCGTGCGCGTTGCCCATCGCTACACCCAGTCCGGCGAAGTGCAACATGCCGATATCGTTATGATGATCGCCGAACGCCACCACCTCTTCCGCTTTGATACCCAGATCTGCCGCAATGTTGATGAGCGCGTTGCCTTTAGAAACATCGGGGTGCAAGAACTCGATCAGGTCAAACGACGATTGCGTGACGTACAATTTTCCCGCGTACATTCGCTCAAACTCGTCGCGTTTAGCGCGGATCAACTCTTCCGGGCCAATGCCCACCACTTTCACGCAAGGTAATGACAGGCTAGTAATATCTTCAACCTGTATGGCTGGTGGCACAGGCGGGCGATACCACTCTTGCACGCGGGGTGCGCCAATGTCGGCAAAGACGCGATGCACAGTGTGATAAGCGCGATAAAAGCCAGCCTCGCGCAACATCACCAATGTTGGGAGAACGAATTCTCGCGGCAATAACTTTTCATGGTAGATGGTGCCGGAAATATCGGCGATAACCGCGCCGTTCTCAATGATTTGTGGCCCATTCAGCGGTAAATCGCCGCACTCGTGCCGCAATACAGCCAGGTTTTGTCCGGTGGCAATCACAATGGTCATGCCAGCATCTGCGGCCAGACGCAGAGCATTACGGGCGCGCGGAGTGATGATTTTGCGAGGACGTGGGCTAAGCAGGGTTCCGTCAAGGTCGATAGCAAGCAAGCGGTACAAACAATATACTCCTGAATTGATAGTGTAGCGAGGAAACAGCTATGCTGGTTTGCGGCGTCCCTGACGCCCCTCGTACTCGTATTATACCACGCGAAAAGGGATAACATAGTATCCCTTTCCCGGAAAATACAGCCGCACTGAAGACGCAGCTCCAGTTTAACTTTTCTATGCCGAAACGTTCAGGCCCATTTCAGGAAAAGCTGGTAATCTGGATAAGAAAGCGTCGCTATGCTCAGAAAAAGAAGGAGCAACCTATGATTTTCCAACATTGCTCTTCTCGTATTGTCAGACCATCATCCCTCTTTTCAACGATTTGTGCCTGCCTGCTGATAGCACTGGTATTTATAAGCTGCTCCTCTTCCAACACAGGCATTCCAAACGCCACTGCAACGAGAGCATCGGACAGTCCACTCAGCACTCCCGCTGCATCCCCAGCCACAAGCATCCCACAGGCAACCTCAACAGTAATTACGAACCTCGCGCCACTGACGACACCTCTGGCTCCGCCTCCCCAGAACTGTGCCATCAAGCCTCCACCGGAGCAGCAGCACATCGATAGTCTGGGTTCCAATAGCAATGTGCAGTTGGTAGGGGACGGAGCATTCTGGTTCTATGGTAGCTTCTATACGGATGTTCTCCACCTGGATTTTAATCAGGGATGGCCGATGACGAAATGGGTCGTTGAAGTCGGGCCAAACTATTCTCTGCCAGTCACATTGCGTCTACAGAATATACAGACGAAGAAACTGGCCTGGTGGACCGATGCTCAGACTCCTCCCAGGGCAGCCACCCAGACACTGATCCTGGACCCTCAAACTGATATAAGGGATGTCGGCTCCGTACCGGGCGTCCCGGACGTTCCGCATGGCCCATCAGGTTCCTACTCTGAATGGGGGCTTTTCCCCGTTTTCTTCGCTGCCGGGTGTTATTCCCTGGAGGTTAGCTGGTCTGGAGGCTCCTGGCAGAGCATTATCGCTGTCGGGAGTTAGGGGTGGGTCAGGAGATCTGTGGTCTTTATTTCTCTTCTTTTCTACAGAAACGCTTTCTTGAACCTGCACTGGTAAGTTTTTTCGTGCTGTTGTGTTTATTATGTCAGGCACCGGACACCCCTGGCTTCGATTCTCGCGTCCTTGCCAAATGCACTTCATGCTCTTATACTGCAAACAGATCATCATCTTAGATTTTTAGAATGTGGAGATTTCGTGTGCAAGAACGTTTTCGACGAGCGCGGGTAGAGCAGGTGGCTCACTTGCTTGTGGTGGGCAGTGGCAAGGGCGGTGTTGGTAAATCGACGGTGAGTGTGAATCTTGCGGTTGCTCTGGCGCGACGCGGCTACCGGGTTGGACTGCTCGATGCCGATACGTATGGCCCCAGTGTGCCGATGATGCTGGGGGTGCGCAAACGTGGAGAAAGTCAGGGATGGCGCGCCACGTTGCCGATTGCGCAACGCGGTGGATTGACGCCGGAACAGATGGTGCAACCACTGTCGCGTTATGGCGTCAAGGTGATTTCGGTGGGCTTTTTTATTGGCGAGGAGCAGGCGGTTGGCTCGATGCCAGATGTGCAGGGAATGCTCATGCGCCAGCTTCTTCACAGCGTCAACTGGGGAACGCTCGACTTCTTGCTGATCGACCTTCCTCCCGGCAACGGCGAGCCACAGGCTACGCTGTGCCGCGAACTGGAACTGGATGGAGCCATTCTGGTGACGACGCCGCAGGATATTGCCCGCATCGATACTGCCAAAGGCGCGGGCATGTTTCAAAGCGCGGGTGTTCCTATCCTGGGTCTGGTACAGAATATGGCCGGTTTTATCTGCCCCAACTGTGGCGAGCGTGTGGATATTTTCCCCATCAGCAGCGAAGCATCTTCCCTGCTACATAACATGCCCTTGCTGGGCGTTGTGCCACTTGATCTTGCCACCGCCAGAAGTGGCGATGCGGGACAACCAATCGTCGTCACCATGCCAGAATCGCCGGTGTCAGCCGAATTTTACGCCATTGCCGGGCAGCTTGTGGAACGGCTTGAGGCTCGCCATGCATCCGATCAAGCAAGCGCCGGGGGTGAAACGGAGATTGAAGCATCGGAAGATGAACAATGACAGGCCATAATGCTACTAATAGAGCAGTACAAGAGGTATCGCTCGACATAACGCAAGCATGAAAGTGATGGGAATGAAAGAGAAGATTAAGGGTATTCTGGCAGGCCTGATTTACAGAATCATCGTACTGCTGACGTTAGGGCAAATTTCTCCATTGCTTGGCGCGGGCATCGTCATTGAACAGGATGGCAAGATACTGTTGATCGACCGTTCTGACGGGCTGGGCTACACCATCCCCGGCGGCATTGTGCGCCATAGTGAAACCGTCGAGGCATGCGTGCTACGCGAGGCGCGCGAGGAGACGGGCTATACCGTCAAGATTACCGGTCTTGTGGGCGTCTATTCAGCGCCCCGGCGCGACCCACGTTTCCGCGCTATTGCCATTGCCTATAAAGGTAGCGTCGTTGAAGGCACATTGCGCGGTTCGGGCGAAGGCGCGGCGTGCTGGCGTACCGTGGACGAGGTGTTGGGGCATATGGCCTTCGATTGCGAAGAGATGCTCAAAGATTATCTCAGTGGTCAAATTCGTTACGTTTGAGATACAAATTGATGGTCGATGATTTACATTGAAACATGCGAAAGTACTGGCAATTGAGCGCAACTTGACTATATCATAAACGTAGGGTAAACTTCATAAAATCAACTTCACCAATCATCCAGGTTTGCCCCTGCGTGGCAGATAGAGGGAGGGATTACTTCATGCGTTCTACGGTGCGAATAGTGCTTTACTCGGTGGCGGGAGTAGCGGCGGTAATGGCCCTTATTTTAGCGCTTCACCTGGGTGGCCCGGCGGTACTCAGCATTGGGAAATACTCGCAGCTCTTAGGGGCGTTTATTGGTGGTTCCCTCGCTATTATTTCGGTCAACATGCCCATGCAGCGGGACGAAAATGTAGAACCCTGGCTGGGACGCGAACGGCTGGCCTGGACACTGATCGGGGCTGGTTGTATCGCCTGGGGTATTGGAGAAAGCTTCTGGCGCTGGTATCTTGCGCATGGCAATCCAAACCCCTTTCCCTCGGCTGCTGATTTCGGCTATTCCAGCCTGCCGCCCCTCATCTTTCTGGGTCTTGTCCTCCAGCCATCGTCCGGTTCTGGACGCAAGCGCGCTATGGTGTTGCTGGATAGCCTGATCTCGATGGGCGCGATTCTGGCTATCGCGTGGTTCTTGCTGCTCGGCTCCCTGGCACAGGCAGGCGTATTGCAGAGCCTCGGTAATTTTCTGGGCATCTGGTATCCGACCTCGGACGTGGCTCTGCTCAGTTGCGTAGTTTTCCTGCTGCTACGCGGTCAGGGGCGTGTTTATCAGGCTACCGCACGACGTGTAAGTTTGCTGGTAATAGGCATTGGTCTGTGCGTTTTCGCCACCTCGGATTTTATTTTCAATATCCAGCAGGCCGCCAGCACGTATGTTGATGGAACCTGGATCGACCTGGGCTGGCCCTTTGGCATGATGATTATGGGGGTAGCAGCGTA
>DASTKD010000212.1:0-6292 GCA_035716135.1 Ktedonobacteraceae bacterium | reverse complement strand
TTGATGTATTTACCAACAACGGCGATAGGGTGCAATTTGAGCATTTCGACGACCAGGTTGGGCAGCAATTTGCTATGATCGTAATGCATCAATGCAATAATCGGGGCATTCTGGAAGGTGAAAACCGCGTCAGAGGCCGCTTCGTACTTCAAAATCTGTTCGGGCGTGGCAATGTCTTTGGTCAGCCAGGTCATGTCGATGGAAATACGCACAGCTTGCCAGCCCTCGCGCAGAGCCTGGGCGATAAAGGTCTGGTGGGACGAGAGCAGGAAATAGGGGTCGAAGCGCTTGCCGCCTGCTAAAAACGGTTCGCGCTCCTCGTATAACACCAGTTGTCCGCCTGCAACGAGTTCATCCACATCGATCTGCAATTTGGTCAGTTCGTCGCGCAGCTCTTTGATCTGGGCCGGAGCCGCCGCGAACATGCACTTTTCAGAGAGAGAAAACCCCACGCGCATTAAACGAGCGGTCACTCCTGGAATTTCGATCACTTTACTATAGAGTTGACAGATATGCGAGCCAGGGGGAATACGCTCCGACTTGCCTTCAACGCTCAAATCCATTACGGTACCTCCACGGGTTACTGCTGACCACTCCGGGTCCTCCACGCTCGTCGAATGCGAGCAGACCGATTGTTGACCAGGATGATTAACAAACCCAGTATACCAAAAATACACATACCGGAGAAAAATGCAAAAGCGAAGAGCGCCAGCACCCTTTGCCACGATGAGGCCATCAGAAACGCTACGAGAGCGATCAGCAGCGACATAAAAAGTGGCAGCAGTACCGCCCATGCCAGCATGACACGCGCGCCCTGGCGGGGCGTGAGTGGGTCTTCTCCGTTATACGGGAAGAGGAAACGCTGCATAAGCGGAAAGCGTCGCGTATTTTGCATACGGTTGTTTGTCACCTTTCCTGCTGCTGGCGCTGTAACCAGTGCTGCACTATTTCCTCGGCCTGGGAAAGAATGTTTGCCTCGTTCGCATAGCTCACGCGGCGACAGGCTTCCGGCAAAGGGAACCATGCCACACGATCGTACTCGTGATCGTGCAGGGCAATATCTCCCCCGATTGCCTCAAATAAGAAGTGACGGACCTGCTTGTAATAGCGCACCTGGTCGCGCACAAATGAATAGGAGATCGCGCCAATATAGGTAATTAATTGTACCTCTAAGCCGGTTTCCTCCTGTACTTCGCGCACCGCGACCTGCTCGACGGTTTCGCCTGAACAGGGCGTACCCTTTGGCAACGTCCATAACCCCCGCTGGCTCTGACCTACCAGCGCGACTTCTACCTGGTTGCGCTCAGAAGCCTCTCCTTGCGGCTGAAAATCCCCATGCGCCTGCAAGGGGGCGAGCCGGAAAACAACGCCCCCCGCGGAATATGCTCGAATTGTCTGATATCGCTCCATCACTTACAAAGTGCCTTCCCCTGATCCTGTATCTGCATATCGGGATGCCAGTGTGTAGAAAGAATGTAGCGCGACGAGAGCTTCGCCGCGCATTGTCGCTGTTTTAATTCCTGTGTTTGGAAGTATAGCCAATGCGTACTGACGTGTCAAGAGAGGGCGCGGCGAATGGCTTCCAGGTTCTTCGCGGGCGTCTCCGGTGGAATCGAACAGCCGGGAGCCAGCAAGAAATGCTTGCCGCCCGTTGCTTCCAACGCCTTCGCCACCTCCTCCTGCACCTGGTCGGGTACGCCATTCTTGAGCGTGGTCTTCTCGCTGATGCCGCCCATCACAGCTTTCCCCGAACGCTTTTTCCCCTCGCCCAGATCAGGATTGCCCTCCAGGGTGGCTGCCCAACTCAATGCCTGCACAGGATAAGAGGCCAGCTGATCGAAGTAGATGTGCGTCCCACAATTATGCAGGATATTAAACTTGCTCCGGCTTTTAATGGCATCCAGAAATTCCAGGTCGTACTGCTCGCCAAATTCGCGGTACTGGTCGGGCGTCAACAGGCTTTCCGAAGCCCAGCCGTTGGTGGCGTAGAAAATGCCACTCGCGCCCTGTTCCAGGCAGGCAATCGCGTAGCTGGTGAAGGTTTCAGTAATCACACGCAACGCGGCGTGCATAGCGTTGCGATCCTCGCGGATAGTGTGCAGGACGGCCTCTTTGTTATTGCCGGCCAGGTATTGCGCGACCCCCAGCGGGCAGAAAATGGTCTGCGTAAAGTAGGCATCGTAGCCAACGGAATGATTTATCATCTGCAAGGCGCGTAACTGCTCGCCCAGCGCGCCCTGGTCCGCTTCGAGCGGGCGAATGCGCTTCCAGTCAGACGCGCCCCTGATGGGTGTACCTTCAAAGACGGGCGCTTTGTACTTTTCGCCCGACGGACGCACTTTGACACCCCATCCCTCAACATGGTAGCAGGCACGCGGATTGACCTTCATATAATCCCAATCGTAGCGCGTGAAGTTTTCCACCATCGCTTCGGCCAGCGTGTTCGGGTTCCATTCGCGTTCAAAATCGTGTCCCCACATGCTGGCGGGTACGCGATCAACCACGTCGCCGCGCAAAGCGGCATCGACTCGTTCTTTTTTATTCACGTATGTGTTTGCCTTTCTAAGTCAATTGTCCCTACACAATATTTGCGCTCAGTTGATAATGTGCCAGCAGGGTCGTTTCGGGGGCGTAGGCCGAGACTACCAGCACGACGCGCGTCGTTTGCCTGCCGAAATTTGGAATGTTCAGTGTTCCCTGGCCGCTTGCCAGATCGACGTTCATCGACTGTACAGTAAACGTTGTCCCCTGATAGACGAGAGCCTGCACGGTAAAGTGTTCGGGCAAGACGTTGTTCGAGCGAATGAAGCCGTTGCTCACCCAGCCATTGTCCCCGGTCACAGAATCCTGAAAATGCAGTTCGGGTATGCTGATCTGATCAAGGGCGAAGCCTTGCAGGTTCACAGCATCGTCGGTCACTTCCTCGAAGCGGACCTGAATTTTTTTACCGGCGTAGGGCGTCAAATCGACCTGCTCTTGCGCCCAGGTCGGATTGCTGCCGCCGCCGCTTATGCCTGTATAGCCGTTGCCCAGGTTCGCGCCGTTGGGATTGGTAGCGGTGGTGGAGGTGCCTTTGAGCGTCGTCCAGTTCTTGCTATCGGTCGAGGCTTCCACAAAGACATAATCATAGTCCTTCTCTAGATCATACCACGCCGAAAATTGCAAAGTGGCGCGGTGTCCTTTCAGGCTCGTCAGATCAAAAGAGCGTGTCAGTGTGCTGTCCATGTTGTCATAGCGGTTACTCCACCATTCCTCGCTTGAGCCGAGCGGGTCGTTGCCGATAATACGCACGGTTGGCGCGCCTTGCAGCGTAATCGACAGGGTGCCGCGACGCCCCTGTGGCTGAATATCATAGTATTCGGCGGCGTACTGGTGGACGGTATCGGCCTCGGAGGTTGGATAGCCGGTGATGCTGTGCTGAGGTGTAAGGCCAGCCACATGGATGCTGGGATAGCCGTATTGTCCCTGACCGGTAGTGGAGTCTTGCACGAAATTTGCCACGTACCACTTATTCAGCACATCGTTAAAGCGATCCGTGTAGCCATGTTTCGCCAGCAGATCATCGAAGTTCACCGGCGGCGATGCCGGGTCTTGCAGCAGTTCTTTCAGTACGCCATAGCCGCCGTAGTGTTCTGCGAAATAGTCCATAAACAGGTAGCCCGCGCCATAGTGTTCCGTATCGAGACTGATGTTGTCCGACCAGTCGTTCAATTGCGTATCGGGCGTCTGCATAAAGGCCAGGTCTACTCCTCCGGTTGTAAAGCCGTTGATATGCTGCGCCAGCATCGACATGCCCTCGTTCGTCCAGCTTAGATCAACCGGGTGCTGGTGCCAGTGAATCATGTGCTGAAATTCGTGCGCCAGTGCGCTATTATAGTCGGGCGAGCCGGGAGTTTCGCCATCGAGACTGATATAGAACATCTCGCGTTCATTGCTATAGGGATTGATGCTGGTTGGGTATTCGTCCTCGGACGAGAAATACCCGCCGTAACCATTGCCCAGCCCCACAGCGTTGAGAATAGTAAGATGCACATCATCATCAATGCCAGGCGTCCACTCACTCCCATAAGCGTTGCGGTCGGTCGGATAAGTCTTTGTCTCAAACAGATTGGCGGATGCCTGCAATGCCTGCAAATTGACCTGTTGCCCATCCTCTACATACATGTAGACATGCGGCGTAATGTACACTAGCCGCGCGCGAATGCGCGTGTACGCACGCGTATCGGCATTATTGATCCAGAAGCTATCCTCCTGTCCCAGCGCCTCATTGAGCGGTGTGGTGCGTCCCACATGCGGAACAGGGGCAGCAGTATGCAACTTGAGCCGCTGCGCCAGGCTGTACAGGTCGCGCAGCGGATGCGGCGTCATCAACAAAAGCTGTTCGGTCTGCAAAAGCGCCTGTACGCTCTCCGTCGTGGGCGAAGGCAGGTTACTCCCAGGCCCCACCTGCCGCGTAGCAGTCGGTGTTCGTGTTACCGCCGGTGCTGTTGGTGTGCTGCTCCCGGTTGTGCATGACGAGAGCAGGACAATAACCGCAAATAATGTTACAAAGGTTGATAAGGCGCGCGATAACAGAGACCAAAGGGAACCCTTGCGGTCGCCCTTCGTGGAATTACCCGTTATAAACATTTCTAATCGATCCATACCCCTTACGACTCCAGTTCTTTGAAACGGTAGCCGATGCCGCGTTCCGTCAGGATATAGTGGGGATGCGCAGGGTCTTTTTCGATTTTTTGGCGCAGGTAGGTGATGTAGAGCCGCAGGTAGTGCGCCTCGTCGCGGTATTCGCTGCCCCACACTTTTGAGAGCAGCGTTTCATGTGTTAGCAGGCGGCCAGCGTTACTGACGAGATGGTAGAGCAGGCGGTATTCTGTGGGGCGCAGGACGACTTTTTGCCCACGCGCGATGACTTCACGCTTCGAGAAATCGATCTTGAGATCATCATCGACCACGATCTCTGTTTTGCGGGCGGGCGGGGCCATGTACGAGCGGCGCAGCAGGGCGCGAATGCGCGAATTTAGCTCGCGCGGGCTGGCGGTCTTGGCGATGTAATCATCCGCGCCCAGGTCAAGGCCGTGAATCTTGTCCTGTTCGGTCTGGCGCACCGTGAGCATGACGACGGGAACCGTCGAAACCTCGCGTATATGGCGCAACGTCTCAAATCCGTCCATTTCGGGCATCATCACATCGAGGACGACTAAATCGGGCAAATGCTCGCGTAGCTGCTCTATGGCCTCTCTGCCATTGCAGGCTTCCAGCACGCGATAGCGTTCCAGTTCCAGATTCATACGCACATAGTCGCGGATACGCGGCTCGTCATCTACAACCAGAATGGTCATATCACGCTGATCAAAAGTATCCTTCTCCATTAAAAAACCACCATTGGTACATGCGCTTTCTCTTCACGAGGTAAGCTGAATGAAAACGTTGAGCCTTGATGCAGGACACTCTCAACCCAGATGTGTCCCCCATGCGCTTCAACAATGGCCCGGCAGATATATAAGCCCAGTCCGGCTCCCTGGGTCGAGCGCGTCGAACTGTTGTCCACGCGGTGAAAACGATCAAAAATTTGTTCCTGCTCGCGCAACGCAATGCCCATCCCGACATCGCTCACGCTCACAATCACTTCATCGCTCGTCGAGTGACAGGAAACGGTAACGACGCGCCTTTTCGGTGAATATTTTACCGCATTGTCCAGCAGGTTTTGCAGCACTTCTTCGATACGATCTCGATCTGCCATGACGGTTGGAAGATGCGCTGGCAACTCAAGCTTCACCGTCACGCCAGGACTTTTCACACGCAGGCGCAGCGCGACTTTCTGCACCAGGCTGGATAAATCGAGCGGCGCGATCTCCATTTGCAGGCCACCAGCCTGAATGCGTGACGCATAGAGCAGGTTGCCCACCAGCTTATCCAGGCTATCCGCCTCTTCCTCAATGGCTTGCAGGCGCGAGCGCAGCGTTGTCTGTTCCAGTACCGCGTCTGGACGCGCCAGCGTTGAGGCATAGCCCTTGATGATGGCAATGGGCGTTTGCAATTCGTGCGAGATGACCGAGATAAAGGTTGAACGCTGCTCCTCTTGCTCGCGCTCACGAGAAATGTCACGCACTGTAAGGATACCACCAATTGGCTCCCCTCTGCTTGAACGGATCGAGGAGGCCGTGACAAAAACATCAAAACGCTGCTCATCGCGCGCCGTCAATACCATTTCGCGCTGTACATGACCCTGCGCGGCAAAGGCTCGCACAAAGAGCGAGTCGCGCGCGCCGAGCGCATTGCCCTGGCGATCCTG
>DASTKD010000211.1:0-7263 GCA_035716135.1 Ktedonobacteraceae bacterium | reverse complement strand
GGGTGTGCGCGCTTTGCGAGCGCTCGGCATCTCACCATCGGCCTGGCATCTCAACGAGGGGCATGCCGCTTTCCTCAATTTAGAGCGTTGCCGCGAACTGGTCGCCTCCGGTTTGAACTTCTACGAGGCACGCGAGGCCGTCGAAGCCAATTCACTTTTCACCACGCACACGCCCGTGCCGGCGGGCAACGATACCTTTGGCTACGACCTGGTCGATACGTATTTCTGGTCCTACCGGGCGCAGCTTGGGTTGACACGCGAGCAGTTCATGGAACTGGCTCACGAGGATCATGGTTCGGGTTCCAGCTACGGTATGACGGTGCTGGCATTGCGGTTGACGGGACTGCACAACGGCGTGAGTAAACTGCATGGCGAGGTTGCGCGCAAGATGTGGCAGTTTTTGTGGCTCAGCCTCGATGTCGACGAAGTTCCGATAGATTCCATCACCAATGGGATTCACTCGCCTTCCTGGGTCGCGCCAGAGATAGATGCGCTCTACAAACGTTTTGTGGATATGAGGTGGAAAGAACACGTCGATGAGCCTGAGTTGTGGAAGCACCTCGATGCCATACCCGATGAAGAGCTATGGCAAATGCACCGGCGGCGGAAAGAACTGCTCATCGATTACGCGCGTCAGCGTCTGAAACACCAGCATCTCCGCCAGGGCGCATCGCCAGGTCAAAGCGATGAGTTCGAGCATATCCTCAATCCTGATG
Source organism: Ktedonobacteraceae bacterium (assembly GCA_035716135.1). Lineage (GTDB taxonomy): Bacteria > Chloroflexota > Ktedonobacteria > Ktedonobacterales > Ktedonobacteraceae > CF-113. The sequence continues at coordinate 6,547 of DASTKD010000211.1, read as the reverse complement.
CCCTGACGATTGGCTTTGCCCGGCGCTTCGCCACCTATAAACGAGCGACGCTTCTCCTGCGAGATCTCGCTCGCCTGGGGCGTATCTTGAACGATCCAGAACGCCCGGTGCAGATCATCTTTGCGGGCAAGGCTCACCCTGCCGATCAGCCAGGACAAGCACTGGTCGAGCAGGTTAATCACCTCTCGCAGAGTGATGAATTTCGAGGTAAAATCGTGTTCCTGGAAAACTACGACATTGAGATGGCTCGTTACCTGGTCTCCGGCGCTGATCTCTGGCTAAATACCCCCATCCGACCCTATGAAGCCAGCGGCACCAGCGGCCAAAAAGCGGCCCTCAACGGGCTGCCGAATTGCAGCATCCTTGATGGCTGGTGGGCGGAAGGCTACAACGGCAAAAATGGCTGGGCGATTGGCGAGGAGCGCGAGTATGACAACGACGATGAGCGCGACGAGGCTGACAGCCAATCATTGTATGCGCTGCTCGAAAGGCAGATCATCTCTACCTATTATGATCGAGGATCTGATGGCATCTCACATGGCTGGATTGCTCTCATGAAGGAAGCTATCCGTAGCTGCGCACCCGCTTTTAGTATGCGCCGCATGGTCAAAGAATACACTACCCGCTTTTATGTCCCGGAAATTCGACGTGGCATCTGTATGGAGCAGAACCACTATCAGCAGGCGCGCGAACTGGCTACCTGGGAAGACAGGATACGTCGCATCTGGCCGGGGCTGGGTCTCTATGTCTCCGGGCTGCGCGATGGACATTTCGATCTCGGAGCCGGTTTCGACGTACACGCCTGGGTGCGAGCGGATAACCTTCACCCGGAGGATATTAGTGTTGACGTAGTATACGACGGTCTTGCCGATGGTACGGACGGTCATCGTGTTCCACCACACACGTTCCCGATGGCGTACACCAAACGCGAGCAGGATGGGGCCTATCGTTACGATCTCCACTTCCAGCCCGCCGAAGGTGGTACGCTGGCCTATGGAGTGCGCGTTTTGCCCAACCACGTCGATCTCCCGAATGTGTACGACCTGGGATTAATACGTTGGGCGTGATTTTAGCGAAAGAAAAGGAGTCAATGGAAGATGACGACAAGCGATAACACTATTCACCCGGACATCTTCAAAGCGTATGACGTGCGCGGGGTCTATGGAGAAAACCTGACCGAGGAAGCCGTCTATCGCATTGGGCGCGCAGCCGCGCTGTACCTGAACGTTCCCGAAATTGCGGTCTGCCGCGATATGCGCGTCTCCTCTCCCCAGCTCGCTGCTGCCGCTATCCAGGGCCTCACCGATCAGGGCGTCAACGTGATCGATTGTGGCTTGACGACGACAGACGAACTGTACTTCATCGTGGGCTACTATAATTATCCGGCGGGAATGATGATTACAGCCTCGCACAATCCCCGGCAGTATAACGGCATCAAATTCTGCCGCGCCCAGGCTTATCCCATCAGTCTGGATACCGGCCTGGCTGATATCCGCGACCTGGCGATGCGAGGAAATTTTCCTGAGCCAGCGCGCAAGGGTACGGTCACGCACCGCGATGCCACCGATGATTATGTCAGGCACGCGCTCTCTTATATCGACGTGAGTAAGATTCGGCCACTGAAAGTGGTGGTCGATGCCAGCAACGGCATGGCCGGCATGGTGATGCCGCGTGTGTTTGAACACCTGCCTGCTCACCTCTACCCGCTTTACTTCGAACTGGACGGCACTTTTCCCAATCACTCACCCAGCCCGATTGAGCCGGAGAACCTTGTCGCGCTGCAAAAAAAGGTGCTTGAAGTCGGGGCCGATTTTGGAGCGGCGTTTGATGGCGATGCCGACCGCATGTTTCCGATCGATGAGAAAGGAAACATAGTCGATGGCTCCATGGTCATGCTGCTCGTGTCCAATAGCATTCTGCGCAAATACCCTGGCTCGACGGTCCTGTACAATCTGATCCTCTCTAAGAGCGTACCGGCGTTGATAGAGAGGGACGGCGGCAAGGCCATTCGCACGCGGGTCGGCCACTCCTATATCAAAGCAGAGATGCGCAAGGATAACGCTATCTTCGGTGGCGAACATTCCGGCCATTTCTACTTCCGTGATAACTGGTTTGCCGATTCAGGGCTGATCGCCTTTCTGCTGATCCTGGAACTCCTCTCTATTGAGAACAAGCCGCTCTCCGAGCTGATCGAACCACTGGATACGGGAGTACGTAGTGGCGAGATCAACACCCGTGTCAACGACGTCGGGGACAAGTTGAAAGCAATTGAGGAACATTTCGGTAAGCATGCGCTCTCAGTTGATCACCTGGATGGCGTGACGATTGACTATGGCGACTGGTGGTTCAATGTGCGCCCTTCCAACACCGAGCCGCTCTTGCGACTGAATATCGAGGCCAACACATGGCCTTTGATGGAGCAGAAGCGCGATGAGGTGGTCACGTTTATTCGGCAGTAACAGGTACTTCAGCCAGGCTAATGGAGATAGTCACATGATTCTTGATGTCATCTTCGATCTGGATGGAACCTTAGTGGAAACGGAGGAACTCAAAGCGCACTCCTCGTACACGCCAGCGCCTGCACGAGAGTGGACTGCTTCCACCTCAGCATATCGTGGACAACCCAAAGCTGCTGCCAACTGTCGTTGCCCATGTGATTGCTCACCATCAACGGAATAAGACGAAGAGCTGATCCAGAGAGGTTGCGTTTATCAAGCACCAATCATCTGAGCAAGCGAAGCCGACAATGCGAAAGGAGGAATACTATGCAACTGGCATGGAAGGTTGCTGAAGGCAGCAAAGTCAAACTGAAGGATTACGATCCAAACTTTATAGATAGGTATACGGACCGCGCATTGGCAGCGGCAGAGACAGAAAAGCTCAGCGAAGAACTCGGCGAGTTACAGCAGTTGTTGGCGGCGGCGCAGCATCACAGCCTGCTCATCGTCCTGCAAGGGATGGATACGAGCGGCAAAGATGGCACGATTCGCCATGTCATGGCGCAAGTCAATCCGCTGGGATGCGAGGTGCGTTCGTTTAAGGCACCTACGTCCAGGGAACAGGGGCGTGATTTCCTCTGGCGCATCCATCGGGTCATTCCAGGTCGCGGCATGATCAGCATTTTCAATCGTTCCCATTATGAGGATGTGCTGGTGGTGCGGGTGCATGACCTGGTGCCAGAAACGGTGTGGCGGCGACGGTACAGAGCCATTAACGACTTTGAGCGCTTACTGGCCCAGAATGACATGATTATTCTGAAGTTCTATTTGCATATTAGCTACGAGGAGCAGGAAAAACGCTTACTGGCTCGTCAGGAGGATAGGACTAAAGCCTGGAAACTCTCGTCGGCCGATTGGGCGGAGCGCGAATACTGGAACGATTATCAAAAAGCCTATGGGGATGCGCTCTCCAGGTGCAGTACGGACGAAGCGCCCTGGTATATCGTGCCAGCCAATCGTAAATGGTATCGCAATTTGCTCGTGGCACGTACCCTCGTTTCTACCTTGCGCCCTTATAAGAAGGAGTGGCAAGCCAAATTAGTGAAGCGAGGAGAGCAGGAACTAGCACGTATAGAGAAGTTGCAGCAGGCGGGAGATCATCCCGTTGAAGCAAAGCCTCTCTTACGTAGCTAGCTACGGTTCTCCAGGAAGACGACATCGAGAAAGGAGAAGGATGATGCAACTTGCATGGAAAGTTGAAGCAGGCAGCAACGTCAGGTTGCAGGACTATGATCCCGACTATGTTGATGAGCAAACGGATCCCGCATTAGGGAGGGCAGAACTGGAACAACTGGGCAAGGAACTCGGTGAGTTACAGGAGTTGTTGGCGGCGGCCCATCATCATAGCTTACTCGTCGTGTTGCAGGGGATGGACACCAGTGGCAAGGCTGATACGATTCACCAGGTTCTTTCCCGTGTCAATCCACAGGGATGCGAGGTGCGTTCGTTTAAAGTCCCTACAGCTCGGGAACTGGACCATGACTTCCTCTGGCGTGTGCATCGGGTTACTCCAGGCAGAGGTGTCATTGGCATTTTCAATCGCTCCCACTACGAGGACGTGCTGGTCGTGCGCGTGCATAACCTGGTGTCACAAGAAGCCTGGAGTCGCCGCTACGCCGCCATTAACGACTTTGAGCGCTTGCTGTCTCAGCATGACATGATTATTCTGAAGCTCTATTTGCATATGAGCTACGCCGAGCAGGAAAAACGCCTCCTGGCCCAACAGGAGAATCAAACGGACGCATGGAAAGTCACGACTGCTGATTGGGCTGAGCGTAAATACTGGGACGAGTATCAAGAGGCCTACGAGGAGGCTCTCTCCAAATGCAGTACCGAGGAAACGCCCTGGTATATCGTACCTGCTAACCAGAAATGGTATCGCAATTTGCTTGTGGCACGTACCCTCGTTGCTACCTTGCGTCAGTATAAAGATGAGTGGAGGGCGCAATTAGTGGAGCGTGGAGAACGGGAGCTTCTGCTTCTAGCGCAGCTCGGACATCTCGAGCAGACTGGAAATCGTGAGAATAGACGTTCGAAGAAAGCTCACACCGCTACGTAGCGAGCAAACCCCTTTATCCTACTGTGAACGAAGCTCAGGTAGAGAGAACGAGGTCTAGAGCAGCATGGCAGTACCGCAGCAACATGATAATCTGCCAGGACAAATGCCGTCGCGAGAACAGGATGTCCCATCGCTGTTCAGCGATTTCGACCTGTATTTGTTTGGACAGGGAAAGCATTATCGTCTCTATGAAAAAATGGGAGCGCATCCCCGCACGGTCAACGGGGTAGAGGGCGTCAATTTTGCGGTCTGGGTGCCGGGCGCACGCGCAGTCTCAGTGATAGGCAATTTCAATGGCTGGCAGCACGGCGCAAATTCCATGCATCTACGCCACATCGACCTGGGTGTCTGGGAGTGTTTTATACCAGGATTGCGGATTGGCGAACTCTACAAGTACGCAATTTCCTCAAAATATAACAACTATGTCGTTGAAAAAGCTGATCCTTACGGGTTCGCCGCTGAACTGCGCCCGAAGACAGCCTCTATCGTCGCCGACATCAGTGGCTACCAGTGGCAAGACGCGGTGTGGATGCAGGAGCGCATAGAGCGGCAGCAGTTGTCCTCGCCTCTCTCGATCTATGAGGTACATCTGGGATCGTGGCAGCGTGTGATTGAACCATCTGGCGAAAACCGCTTGATGACCTACCGCGAACTGGCACATGCGCTGGCCCCTTCCATGAAAGAACTCGGCTTTACCCACGTTGAACTGATGCCGATTACAGAATATCCCTACGATGGCTCATGGGGCTACCAGGTCGCAGACTACTTTGCGCCTACCAGTCGTTACGGCTCCCCGGAGGACTTTCAGTCCTTTGTGGAGCATCTCCACCAACAGGGCATTGGCGTCTGGCTTGACTGGGTGCCTTCGCACTTTCCAAAGGATGAGTATGCCCTGGGCTACTTTGATGGCACGCACCTCTATGAATATGCCGATGCCCGCAAAGGCGAACATAAAGAGTGGGGGACCTACGTCTTTGACTATGGACGGCCCGAGGTGCGCAATTTCTTGATCGCCAGCGCGCTCTTCTGGCTGCGCGAATATCATATCGATGGCCTGCGGGTTGACGCCGTCGCCTCTATGCTCTACCTCGACTATTCGCGTAAAGCGGGTGAATGGGTACCCAACCGCTACGGAGGAAGAGAACATCTGGAAGCAATTGACTTTTTGCGCCAACTCAACGAGGCGGTCTACGCGGAACAGCCAGGAACGCTCACCATTGCCGAGGAATCAACGGCCTGGCCAATGGTGACTCGTCCCACTTATATGGGTGGACTGGGCTTCAGCTTGAAATGGAACATGGGCTGGATGCATGACATGCTGGATTATATGAGCCTGGACCCGGTCTACCGGCGCTATCATCATAACAACATCACCTTCTCGCTGCTGTATGCGTACACCGAAAACTTTGTACTCCCGCTCTCGCATGATGAAGTCGTCTATGGCAAACGCTCGCTGCTCTCGAAGATGCCGGGGGATGTCTGGCAAAAGTTCGCCAACCTGCGCGTGTTGTTCGGGTTCATGTGGGGCCATCCGGGCAAAAAACTGCTCTTTATGGGAGGCGAATTTGGACAGTGGCAAGAGTGGAAGTATGCACAAAGCCTGGATTGGCACCTGCTCCAGCCGCCATATGATGCTCACCATGCCCGTTTACGCGACTTTGTACGCGACCTGAACCAGCTCTACCGGCAAGAACCTGCGTTGAGCGGGCTGGACTATGATCCGACAGGATTCTCCTGGATTGATGTCCACGATTCGGATAATAGCGTCGTGTCCTTTATGCGCAAGAGCAACAATGCGCAAGAGACGCTTGTGTTTGTGTGCAATTTCACTCCCGTGACACGAAGTGGATACCGGTTGGGCGTCCCCTACGCAGGCGAATATTATGAAGTCATCAACAGCGATGCGACTCGTTATGGAGGGAGCGGTGTAGAGAATCCACAGCCTATGCCCAGTGGTCCGATTCCCTGGCAATCCTGTCCGCACTCTATT